>JANLST010000480.1:0-2437 GCA_031362505.1 Sphingomonadales bacterium | reverse complement strand
AGATGTGTTCGTTCACATCTCCGCTGTGGAGCAGGCCGGGCTCGTCGGCTTGGCCGAAGGTCAGCCACTGGGTTTCACGCTGGTCGATCGCGGAGGCAAGATTTCCGCGACCGAACTGAAAATCGATGGCGAGCCGATGGCGGTCGAAGATCGTCCCCGTGAGCCACGTCCGGAACGGAGTGGCTTTGGCGGCGGCGATCGCGGTGGCGATCGTGGCGGAGGAGACCGAGGCGCAAGCCGTGGTGGTCCTCAGCGCCAGCTGACTGGCGAGAAGGCGACCGGAACGGTTAAATTCTTCAACGCCATGAAAGGCTTCGGCTTCGTGCAACGCGACGATGGCCAGCCCGATGCGTTCGTCCATATCTCGGCGGTTGAGCGGGCAGGTCTGCGCAGTCTTAACGAAGGCGATCGGCTTGAGTTCGATATCGAGGTCGATCAGCGCGGCAAGTATGCGGCGGTGAACCTGGTTCCCTCGCAGTAATTTCCGACCGGGCGTGGCATCTCGCTGATGCCGCGCCCGCGGATACCGTGAATCAGGCTCTAGGCGAAACTGGCCTTGATTCCGTCAATTACGAACTGTGCGGCGAGTGCCGCAAGCACGACTCCGAGAACCCGTGTGATCATCGCTTCGACCTTGTAGCCCAGCGCCTTCATCAATGGCCCGGCGGCCAGCAGCGACAACAGTGTTACCAGCAAGACCGTGGCGAGCGCCGCAAACACCGTCAGACTCTGTTCAATGCCTGTGCTTCGCGCAGACATGAGCATCACAGATGCAATCGATCCGGGTCCGGCGATCATCGGGATCGCCATCGGGAAGATCGAGATGTCTTCGTGTGCAGGGTTCGCCATTACGTCTTCCGCTCGACTTTCGCGACGCTCGGTCCGCTTTTCAAAGACCATTTCGATTGCAATCATGAACAGCATGATACCACCGGCAATCCGGAACGCATCGAGGCTGATGCCCATCGCTCCCAGGAATTTTTCGCCAAAGGCGCCAAACATCACCAATATGATGCTGGCGACAAAGGTCGAACGGATCGCCATGGCGCGTCGGTGTGCAGTCGGCGTGCCTGCAGTCAGGCTTGCAAAGATGGGCGCGCAGCCGGGCGGATCGATCACCACGAAAAAGGTGACGAGAGCGGAGATGAAGAGTTCACTCAAAACCGCTTGTCCTGCGGCAGACCACGGCGCATCCGGGCGGCTTGTAGTGTGTTGTGCAGCAGGCAGGCGATCGTCATCGGGCCAACACCACCAGGAACCGGTGTGATGGATCCGGCAACATCGGAAACGCCAATATAGTCGACATCCCCGACGAGCCGCGTCTTGCCGTCTGCCGCAGCGATACGGTTTATTCCAACATCAATGACACAAGCGCCGGGCTTGACCCAATCTGCCTTGACCAATTCTGGCCGACCCACTGCCGCCACAACGATATCGGCCCGACGCACCACATCCGGCAAGTCACGTGTGCGGCTATGCGCCATTGTCACAGTGCAGTTCTCCGCCAACAGAAGCTGAGCCACAGGCTTGCCGACCAGGATTGATCGACCGATAACAACGGCCTCCATGCCCGAAAGGTTACCACCCAGCGCATCCCGGATCAGCATCATGCACCCCAGGGGGGTACAGCTTACCAATCCCGGAAGGCCCGAGGCCAATCGCCCGGCACTGACAACGTGCAGGCCATCGACATCCTTGTCGGGATTGATTGCACTGAGCACGGCGAGTTCATCGAGATGATCGGGCAAGGGCAATTGAACAAGGATACCGTCGACGCGGTCATCCGCATTCAGCGTTTCGACCAAGCCAATCAGATCCTTTTGCCTGGTCTCGACCGGGAGCTTGTGCTCGAAGCTGATCATACCGGCTTCAACCGTTTGCTTGCCCTTGTTGCGGACATAGACTGCGCTGGCGGGGTCTTCGCCCACAAGGACCACTGCAAGCCCGGGCACAGACCTGGTTTCCATGCGAAACGCCTCCACGCCGTCCGCGACCCGTGCGCGCAACCCTGCCGCAAATGCTTTACCATCGATGATTGCTGCTGACATGCAGCGCGCCTTTACAGCTTCACAAGCATTTTGCCAGTGTTGCCGCCAGAAAACAGGCCGAGAAACGCATCAAATGCCGAGCCGATTCCATCATGCACCGTTTCGCGCATTTTCATTTCGCCATTCATCACCCATGGGCCCATTTCGCCAAGGAACTCGCCCATATACTGAACATAGTCGGTGAAGATGAATCCCTGCATACGGATACGCGCGGGTATGCAACGGATGAGATACTTGTACTCAACGCCTCCTTCAGCGTCGTTGTAACGATCAATCATCCCACAAATTGCAAAACGGGCAAAATTCTTTGCCAGCGCAAAGGCTGCATCAAGGTGATCGCCGCCGACATTATCGAAATAAACATCGATCCCGCCGGGCGCCGCCGCCGC
>JANLST010000463.1:0-3665 GCA_031362505.1 Sphingomonadales bacterium | reverse complement strand
CGGTTGCTTCCCTTGTCTCGCACCGACCCGCCCTCACCCGAGACTATCCCAAGCAAAGCAACAATCCGGCCGACCAAGGCATTCCCATGCAAAACCATCCTATCGCGCATGCGTCCGTTGATGACTGAGTATTACACCATCAAGTGCCAACACTAAACGTCTAGTGTTATGTCCCAGTAATTCCCCGAATTCTTTCGACGCCCGGATTTCGGCATTGCACCCACAGCCCAAGCAGCAGGATCGGTGGAACCAGCCATGTCCCATACCCAACGATAAGCGGCGAGAAGAACGCAAGCAGACATATCAACTGCTCAAACCATCGCAGTTGGCGTTGGGCCAAAAGCAGACCGAAACCAAGGCACACCACGGTAAGGTCGTAGTGAAAGCCGTATGGAGAAATGAGGAAGGTCGCAGTCGCGGCGGTAAAAACATCGAGTCTGCGCCAGACCATGACCACTGCGGCAAACCCGTAGAGCAAGGCTCCGGGTAATCCGTATCCGATCATCGGTGTGACCGCCTGCAGCACCCAGACCGGCATACCATCTTTCCGTATCTGCTCGGCATGAGTGCCGAACGCCTGATGAAAGAAGGCAGGCCAGACGTCTATGCCGAACACTGCGACCGAGGCGGCAAAAAGCAAAGCGGCGATCAAGGCCGGGGCCACAAGGCGTTGAGGTTCGCGGAGGAAGAGAAAGCCGGCGAGGAAACCAACGTGCGGCTTAGCGATAAGCAGCACGACGGCCCAAGGGCGCAAGCGCCAAGCCCAAAGCCACAAGGCGCCGATCATCAGACCATACTGGCCAAAGAGAAGACAGATCAGGGTGGCTGGGGTGACTAATATCCAGCCGCGACCAAAAGAACGCGCGGCAAGCCAAAACAGCGACAGCGAGACGGCGTTCCACAGCGGAAACGCCAACCACATGGGCAGCAGCGCAAACGGTACGGCCAAGAAGAGCACGAATGGTGGGTAGAGGAAGGCGACATAGCGAGCGTTTGCGTGCCAAATTTTGGTAAATTCCGTCAGCGCGGCGACATCATAAACGGGCTTCCCCTCAAGCACGGCACGACCCGCGAACCACAGAACCGCGAAGTCGCTGTCATTACCACCGCTGACAAGATGGAGCGGCCAATTTCCGTAGCGTAGCGTCACAAGTACGAGTGACGCGACGCATAGGACAATGGGGGCAAGAGCCTCTGTTTTACTCCGCAAGTTTTGGATGAAAATCAATTTGCTCCGCACCCAGACAGGCTAGCACCGGATGACCCATCCTGCAAAACCGCGTATATTGAAAATTCTGGAATTACGATGACACAAGACCAAACTCTGTGTCAGCATGCTACGCCAATTCATCTTTGAAGGCCGCCGATCCAAACCAACATCTGCCCACCGCACCAGGGAGACACAGTCAAGCTCGGCCTATCGTCGCACGCGCTTGCGCTACTCCATGTTGCGATCAGCCTGGTAGGCATTATCGCAGGGCTGGCGTTTTCCTTGAGCTTGCTCCGCTTTCGCCGGCTCAAGCTGCCTTGGCGACGCCCTTGTCCGCAACCAGCTGGGCAAGTTCGCCCGCTTCGAACATTTCCATCATGATATCCGATCCACCGACAAACTCGCCTTTTACATAAAGCTGGGGGATCGTCGGCCAATCTGAAAATTCCTTGATACCGGCACGAACCTCAGGATCCTGCAGCACGTCAACGCTGGCGAACGCGACTTCGAGGTGCTCGAGGATCGCAACCGCCTTGCTCGAAAAGCCGCATTGCGGAAAATATGGCGTGCCCTTCATGAACAGCACAACGTCGCTGCCGTTCACAATTTCACCAATACGGACCTGGGTTGCGTCGCTCATGCTGTATCTCCTTGGGAGGCTCCCTTAAATCTGGGAAGGCACATGCGCAAGATCAAGGGAGCGCCAGACGCTTGCCCTTGGCAAACGACGCGCTAAAGGCCGTTCATGGACAGGATATTGGTTCGCGGCGGCAATCGCCTCAAGGGCACCATCCCGATTTCGGGTGCAAAAAATTCAGCGCTGACGCTGTTGCCGTGTGCGCTGCTGACCGACGAGCCGCTGACGCTGCGCAACCTGCCGCGGCTTGCCGATGTGGACAGCTTTGGCCATCTCCTCAACCAATTGGGCTGCTCGACGATGATCGAAGGGGCGCGACCCGAAGATTTCGGCCGGGTGATGACCTTGCGGGCGGGCAAGATCACGGCGACGATCGCACCCTATGACATTGTGCGGAAAATGCGCGCCTCGATCCTTGTCCTTGGGCCGCTGCTCGCGCGGGCGGGCGAGGCCAAGGTTTCGCTTCCAGGCGGATGCGCAATCGGCAACCGCCCGATCGACCTTCATTTGCGCGCGCTCGAAGCATTCGGCGCGGAGCTGGAAACGACGAGCGGTTATGTCATCGCACGAGCGAAGGACGGACGACTTCCCGGCGGCAAGATCATCTTTCCCGTCGTATCGGTCGGCGCAACCGAGAATGCACTGATGGCTGCAGCGCGCGCCAAGGGAACATGCCTGATCGAAAATGCAGCGCGTGAACCGGAGATCGTTGACCTCTGCAACCTTTTGGTTGCGATGGGCGCGCATATCGAGGGCATCGGAACAGAGACGCTGACAATCGAGGGCGTTGACCGGCTTCATGGCGCCACATATCGGGTGATGCCTGACCGGATTGAGGCGGGTAGCTATGCCTGTGCTGTCGGGATCGCCGGTGGTGAGGTCGATCTGGTCGGCGCCAATCCGGCAGATATGCAGGCAACGCTGGGTGCGCTGCGCGAGGCCGGCGTAAAGGTCGAAGAGCACAAGTCAGGCATCAAGGTCTCCTCTGACGGCAAGCTCGGGCCCTTGACCCTTTCGACCGCCCCCTTTCCGGGTTTCGCGACCGATATGCAGGCGCAATTCATGGCGATGCTCACCAAGGCGGATGGCGCGAGCGTTTTAACCGAAACAATCTTCGAAAACCGCTACATGCATGTCCCCGAACTTGCACGCATGGGCGCTGATATTCAGACCCGCGGACGATCGGCTGTCGTGCGGGGCGTGGATGAGTTGGTCGGAGCGCCGGTGATGGCAACGGACCTGCGCGCGTCGATGAGCCTGATCATCGCCGGGCTTGTCGCCAAAGGCGAAACCAACGTCCAGCGCGTTTATCACCTTGATCGCGGTTATGAACGGCTGGAGGAAAAGCTCTCGGCCGTGGGGGCCGATATCGAGCGGGTCAGCGATGGTTAGCTGACGTTCCTGCAACGCCGGATTCGCGAGAAGATTTGGTCTATGCCCGTTTCAGGCAAGCAATACACCGGGTCGCCTCGGGTTTGGCCGCCAGTCTGGCGGGCGCAATCGGCTTTCCGCATATCAGGCAGATCCCGTAGCGCCCTTCATCAATCCTGGAAATAGCGGCACGGACCGCAGCGATCCGCTGCGTTACCTGCGTTTCCGGCTCGATTTGGGAGTCATTTCCCTTCGCCAACGCGTCTCGCCCTGCAACCTTGCCTTTCATGAGGGCGCCTACCTTGTTGTAGCTCTCACCCTGTCTGCAATTCCGTCGCGCAGGTTTTCGAAGACATGCACCATCGCAACGCCACTCCTTTTGTCAGAACATGAAGCGGCTTAACCCGACTCAATCCAAAAGGTTTTGATTCCGATCAAAAACTACAA
>JANLST010000427.1:0-2043 GCA_031362505.1 Sphingomonadales bacterium | reverse complement strand
GACATCCGAAAACTGGAACGACAAGGCGTCTGGCGAGCGCAAGGAAAAGACCGAGTGGCATAACATCGTCATCTTCAACGAGAATCTGGGCCGGATCGCCAAACAGTATCTGCGCAAGGGTTCGAGCGTCTATGTCGAGGGCCAGTTGCAGACGCGCAAATGGACCGACCAGAACGGCAATGACAAATACTCGACCGAAGTCGTTCTCCAGCGCTTCCGCGGTGAATTGACGCTGCTTGGCGGACGCGAAGGCGGCGGTTCATCGGGCAGCGGTTCGGGTGGTGGCGCAAACTGGGGCGAAGACCGTGGTTCGAACCCATTCGGCGGCGGAGCAAGCAAGGGCCAGTCTGGCGGCGGCAGCGCTTTCGACAGCGACCTGGACGACGACGTACCGTTTTGATCCGACCCCTGCAGCAATGGCCATGCGTTATATGCAAGGCACAGCCAGCTGCATTGCAAGACCAGTTTCGCTGCGTCGTCGGGGAGGCGCTGTATGATAAGACAGATTGTCCGCCGGATCTTGCCCGCGAAAATGACTCGATTGTTGGAGCAATGGCGTGATCAGGCACGCCTTTCTCGAGCGGAAAGGGCCGTTGCGGCGTTTCGCCGACCTGTTGCGCGCGCCCATGGACTGCCGGGCGAGCTGATTGTATCGCTCACGTCATATCCTGAGCGTTACGGTATACTCGCAAAGACTTTGAAAGGGCTGCTGGCCCAGACCATTCGTCCGGATCGAACAATACTCTGGATTGCCGAAAAGGATATGCCGGCACTTCCCGATGAGGTGAACGACCTTCAGTCTGACGGCCTGGAGATCAGGCTCTGCCATGACCTGCGCTCATACAACAAGATCATTCACACCCTCAAATTGTGGCCAGACGCCTATGTCGTCACGGCCGATGACGATCTCTATTACGGGCCCAAATGGCTTGAAACCCTTGCGCAAGGCGTGCATCCGGGTGAGAAAGTCATCGTGTGCCGCAGGGCGATCGGACCCAAGCGGATCGGCTGCTCATATGCACCTTTCCTCGAATGGCAGCAGGACGTCATCACCGATGGAGAACCAGTGGACGACCTGTTCCCGACAGGAGTTGGCGGGGTGCTTTACCCGCCCCACAGTCTGGCCCTCGAAGTCATGGACGAAGAGGTTTTTACAGCCTTGTGCCCGCACGATGATGACAGCTGGCTTTACTTCATGTCCAAACGCGCGGGATCAAAATACAGTCAGGTAGGCGGCGGCTTTGCCCAAACCATGTGGCCGGGATCACAAACAAGATCCCTGATGAGCATCAATCTTATCGAAGGCGAGAATGACCGACAATTCGGAGCCGTGATCGAGCACTACGCTTCGTCTCCGCCAGCGAACGAGACGAATTTGACTTGAGCAATGGATAGTGTATTATAAATATAACACACATAGACGCGGAACCTGGTTCGCTGCAGTCGATAATCAAATCACGGGAAAAATATGCGACTCCACCCCCTGCTCCTCGGCCTGATTCTGCTGGCAACGCCTGCTTTGGCGCAAGACGATGTCCCGCTTCAAACCTTTCTCGAACAGACCCTCACAGCGGCGCGCGACAAGGACAAGCTCCCCGCCGCCGCTGCGCTCATCCAGATCGATGGCAAGATCGCGGCGGAGGCAGCGATTGGTGTCCGCGCGATTGGCCAAAAAAAATTGGTGACGACACGTGATCGCTGGCATCTTGGCTCAGACACCAAAGCATTCACAGCGACATTGATCGCGCGCCTGGTGGAGCAGGGTGTCATGCATTTTGAAGACACTCTTGCGGATTCATTTCCGGCATTCGCCAAGGATATGGATCCGGCCTATCGCTCGGTTACTGTAGCACAATTGCTGAACCATACGGCGGGGCTTCCGACCTTGACCGACGACAAGGATATGCCAGCGGTGCTTGCATTGATAAAACCCGCAAGAGACATCCGCGCCCAGCGCTTGCTGATTGCGAACAAATTTCTCTCCGAACCACCGGCGTCCAAGATCGGCGAATATGAGTATTCCAATCTGGGCTTCATGATCGC
>JANLST010000418.1:0-15639 GCA_031362505.1 Sphingomonadales bacterium | reverse complement strand
TCCACTGAGAGCAGCGATGAAACGCAAGCTGAAAACACAAGTACGGCACCTGCTGTCGAAGCAACGCCAGTCGAATATGCAAGCCTCAAGGGTAATGCCGCCGCCGGTGAGGCAGCTTATGTCCAGTGCAAGGTCTGCCATGCACTCGAAGAGGGCAAAGTGGGCCTGGGCCCATCGCTCCACAAGGTGATTGGACGACCGGCTGGGTCAGTCGCGGGTTATTCCTATTCAACAGCCATGAAATCGTCTGGCCTTACCTGGACCGAGGACAATATTTTTGCCTATATCGAAAAACCACAAGCCTTGGTGCCTGGTACCAAGATGAGTTTTGCCGGCTATGCTGATCCGCAGAAACGCGCAGACCTGATTGCCTGGCTCAAGGCAAACGGGGGAAGTTAGGCTTCAGCGCGGGCAATCTGGAAGCCTGACCACGACTGGCTGACCGGCATCAGTTCAAGCGCGTTGACATTGATGTGCCGCGGCAGCGTGGCCACCCAGAAGAGCATATCGGCAACGTCTTCGGCTGTCATTGGATCGGCCCCCTTGTAGAGAGCGTCTGACGCATCCTTGTTTCCGCTCGTCCGGACCAGCGTGAATTCGGTTTCAGCCATTCCGGGCTCGATGGACGTAACACGCACGCCGCTCCCATGAAGGTCCGATCGAAGACCAAGAGAGAATTGTCGCACAAAGGCCTTGGTGCCACCGTATACATTCCCACCTGGATAGGGGTAACTCGCAGCAACCGAACTGATGTTGATGATTGCGCCCCGCCGCGCGATCAGGCCTGGCAACATCTTGTGGGTGATCGCCATCAGGCCCGTGACGTTGGTATCAACCATCTGTCGCCAATGTTCGAAATCGGCCTTGACGGCCGAAGCGGTTCCCAAGGCAAGCCCGGCGTTGTTGATGAGAAGGTCGATCGAACCAAATTGCGCGGGCACCTCAGCAAGGGCCATGTCAATTGCATTCGCATCGCGGATGTCAAACACCGCGCCATAGGCCTTGTCTGCGCCGAGTTCGGCGACAAGCGCCTCGATTCGATCCGATCGCCGGCCGGTGACGACTGCCTGCCAGCCATTTCTTACGAACAGCCGAGCAGCCGCCTCACCAAACCCTGCGGTAGCTCCGGTTACAAGTACAGTTTTAGCCAAATGCCGATCCTTTTCGAGCCCGGGATCGTTTCGTTATCCAATCCGACCGCTCGCAACAATCCCGAATGCCGACCATTGCGGAGCGCCTGCAAGAATGTCATTCAAAGCTATGCGCATTGCATCGCCTCTGCCAGATGACCGCGTCCGTTGGGATCCGGTAGCCGGGCTGCCCGAAGTATGGTGTGCGACTCTGGAAACCGCATACCGGCCGGGTAGTGGCCTTTCGGCCTTTCTTCATTGCGTCCGCCCTGATGAACTGGAGGTTTCGATCCGCGTCCATCTCCGGTTCGGCATGGTGCCTGCGTATTGGAGGACAGAGGACCATGTTGATCCTTGGCTTTCCAGTTCCGAGTTGCGGCCTAAACTCGACAACGCGAGACAAAACCGGCCTCTTCTCGAAGTGCACCCATCATCCTGGCTGGCTTCATTTGCGCCCGGACTGCTCCCGGAACGCTCGGGATTGCAATGGCGCCATTTCGAGATCGTCAGCAGCGACGCAATATTCCACGTCGTCAGCACCGAGGAGCTGACGACGGGTTATTTCATTGACGTTGACTAGATTTCAAAAAATTCTTCAGACCACGCCATAAGCCAGCATGGCATCGGCAACTTTCTTGAAGCCTGCGATGTTCGCGCCTTTGACATAATCACAATAGCCGTTCGCATCCGTGCCATATTCCTGGCAACGGCTGTGAATACCGGCCATAATGTCGAGCAACAGTCGTTGCAGTTCCTCTTCTTTCCACGAAATGCGCGCCGAATTCTGGCTCATCTCAAGACCAGAGACTGCAACTCCGCCGGCATTGGCCGCCTTACCGGGCGCAAACAGGATCTTCGCCTTTTTGAACACATGCACGCCTTCGAGGTCCGTCGGCATGTTGGCGCCTTCCGAGACCGCAAAGCAGCCGTTCTTGACCAGCATCTTCGCGTCTGAACCAAGCAGTTCGTTCTGCGTTGCGCAAGGCAGCGCTACATCACACGATACGCCCCAGGGTGTCTTTCCGGGATGGAAAGTTGCGCCTGTGAAATGGTCGGCATAGTCGCTGATCCGCCCACGCCGGACGTTCTTCAGGTCTTTCACCCAGTCGATCTTTTCCTGTGTAAGGCCGTCCGGGTCATGAATGAAGCCGGCGCTGTCTGACAGTGTCAGGACTTTGCCGCCAAGCTGCGTGACTTTTTCGGCCGCGTGCGTTGCAACGTTGCCCGATCCGGATATGACTGCAGTCTTGCCGTCAAGCGCATCCCCCTTTGTCGCCAACATGTTCTGGAGAAAATATGTGGCGCCATAACCCGTCGCTTCGGTTCGGATCAGAGATCCTCCATATTCGAGACCCTTGCCGGTCAACACGCCAGTGAATTCGTTGCTGATCCGCTTGTATTGGCCGAACATGTATCCGATCTCGCGACCGCCCACCCCGATGTCGCCCGCAGGAACATCTACATCTGCGCCGATATAGCGGTAAAGCTCGGTCATCATCGACTGGCAGAAGCGCATCACTTCCCCATTCGACTTGCCTTTGGGGTTGAAGTTGGAACCACCCTTTCCCCCGCCCATTGGCAAGCCGGTCAATGCATTCTTGAATGTCTGTTCGAATGCGAGAAATTTCAGTACCGATTCCGTCACCGACGGGTGAAACCGGATGCCGCCCTTATAAGGCCCGATCGCATTGTTGTTCTGGACACGCCAGGCGCGCTGGACGCGGATATTGCCCTTGTCATCCTGCCAGCAGACCCGGAACGAGATCACGCGATCGGGTTCAGCAATGCGGCGCAGGATCTGGGCCTCGTGGTATTGCTCCTTGTCCTCGATGAAATCGAAAATATCTTCTGCAACCTCGGTCACAGCCTGGACAAATTCGGGCTGGCCCGGATTACGCTTCTTGACGCCTTCAACAAATGTATTGAGGTCAACATGATCGGAAACGGCCATAACACTCTCCTCTTGAGATTTTCGAATAGCGTGACCCGACCCGCCAGCCCCTAGTTCGTGAATCAGGGCCGTTCGGTTTCAGTGCCGGAGAGTAGCAGCGAAATTTCGGATGGAAAGCGCGATCAGTGTATCACAGCGCCCGTCCTGCTCTCCCTGCGATCTCGATGGTATAGTGCCAGGCCACCCGGCCCGATCGTGCGCCGCGTTGCGTTGCCCATTTGAGTGCATCGCCTTCGTCGAATGGCAAGCCAAATGATTCTGCATAACGCGACACCATAGCAAGATAAGTGATTTGATCGCAGGCATGAAACCCAAGGCTGAGGCCGAACCGATCAGCCAGAGCCAACCTGTCATCGACAACGTCGCGAACATTGATCGCCGAATCCTGCTCCGCCATGTCGCGCGCGACAATGTGACGGCGGTTTGATGTGACATAGAGGCGGACATTCGGCGGCCGGCCGGATGCGCCGCCTTCGAGCATTGAACGCAGGCTGCGCACAGCGTCCGTGCCGCCTTCGAATGCAAGATCATCGACAAAGACAATGGTCGGTCGCCTCCAGTTTTCAACCATTTCAAAAACCGCCGGAAGGCCGTCTAGATCGCCCGCCCCAACCTCAACCAGCGCAACATTTAGCCCTTCGGTCTGAAGTTCCGCGACCGAGGATTTGACCAGCGCAGATTTCCCGCTGCCTCGCGCACCCCAAAGCAGGATGTCATGCGCGGAGTGGCTTTTTGCCAGTCTGCGTCCATTTTCGATCACGGCATCGCGTTGGGCATCAATCCCGGTGAGTAGCGCAAGTGGCAGAGGCGCAAATCGCGCCACATGCAGCACGCCATCGCGCCACACATAGGCAGGCGCGTCAGGATCTACCGGCGCGCATTTCGCTGGAGAAAGGCGTTCAAGTGCTAGTGTCAATCGTTCGAGCAAATCGCGATCCATGGTACCATTCGATATGACGTGCGCGCGATCGGTGCAAACAGATTGCAAGGTGCGTATTGGCCGCCTTTTTGATCAGGGCGGCGCCGCGAGCCTTGTCCTTGCCGGATCTCAACAGAATCAAGCCATAACCTTTGGCGACAGCAGGATTCGACGGCGCGAGCGCATACGCAGCCCCGGCAAAAGCCAAAGCCTTATCTGTCTTTCCCTCGCTGAACCAAGCCCAGCCGAGGTTCGCGAGAATTGTTGCGTCGCGATTTCCAAGACGCAGTCGCAGGCCATCAAGAACATCGATTGCGCGACTCCACTGACCGGTCGCCATCAAATGGTCCGTTGCAAGGCGCAGGGCCGGGACGCTGCGGGGATTCTGACTGAGATAAAGCTCCAGCACCTTTAGCGCCGCCGCACTCTGCCCACTCTGCTGGAGGGCTGCGATAAACCTCATCGCCGTTGATTCTGAAAACTGGATGTTGGCTGCAGACCGATAGGCGTTGGCAGCATCGGCCGGACGACCGAGCATCGTCAGCACATCGCCAACCAGAACATGGGCAGCAGGTGTTCCGCTATTGAGATCACGCAACCGTTCTGCCGCATTGAGCGCGGATCCCAAATCACCATTGCGCGCCATCGTACTAATCCGGGGAATAGCTATCTCGGCGTTTTCAAGATCACCGGACCTGTCTGACCGTCCCTCGGACAAAGTGAATAAAGCCGGTTCGCCACGTCGCGTTTGCGCTGCTCGATCAAGTGCGATGGCCGCAGCCGCGCGGTCGTCTATGGCCTCATAGGCCCGGCCGATCAGTGTCAATGTGTAGCTGTCGGCATCAATGCGTCGAGCTATCGGCTCAAGCGCTGCGATCGCCGAATGCGCGTCGCCAGCCTGCCATAGTGCCAAGCCCAACAGCCGACGAACCGCGAGATTGGAAGGCTGCGCCCTTGAAAGGTCTTCCAGTCGAGCAATCGCTTGTTCGGCATTGCCATCTTTCATTTCCAGCACTGATTGGAGCAACGTCATCGCCGGAACCGTGACCATCTTCCCCCGGATGCGATAAACAAGGCTGCGCGCCAGACTGTCATTTCCAGCACGCGCCGCCATCACCGCCTGGAGGTAAAATGCCTGTGCATTGTCCGGATCAAGTGTCAGCATCTTGCGTGTCAGCGCGAGCATTGATGCGTTTTGCCCGGCCTCGCCAAGCGTCGCGGCAAACTGGCCCATCGCTTCCATATTGCCGGGATCGACAGTGAGTGCCTTTTCGAACCACGGAATTGCGGCAAGCATCCCGTATTGACCGCGCACGAGTTGCCCCATCAGTAGAAGCGCTTCGATATTGGCTGGGTTCAGCATGCTGGCCCTTTGAGCCGCCTCCACCGCGCCACCCACATTTCCAGTCAGCAGGCGAAATCGCCCAATATCTGACCACAGCAATGACGACCGCGGTACAATGGCGAGCGCGGCATCGAGTTGACTCGCTGCGCGATCATTTTCGCCCAGGGCAATGGCCGCCCGGGCGGCAATGCGATGTGCATAGGCTTGTGCCCGGGCCGGGCCGATGGTTCGGCTCGCGGTTTCGAGTGCACGGTCCGGATCGCCTTGAAGAAGGTAGGCATGAGCAAGCAAATGCGAGAGCGCCGGGGCATTCATCCCGTTGCGTATCGCCCGCTGGAGTTCCGCCTCAGCCGCTGCACCGTCGCCAAGAGCCAGATAGATGCGCCCCTGCAACGCATGCGCCAGAGAGTTTTCAGGATCGGCCTTGATCGCGTTCAACAGTTCGATCCGAGCCGCACGCGGATTGCCATCGAAAAGGTTGCGCGCTCCTGCCGCAAGAGCCACACGGCTGTCATCCCGGGCATTTCCCTGCGCGGGAGCAGCAAATGCCAAGCTGATCAGCAGGAATGGCGTCAGTCCATGCCGCATGGCGGTCAGACTTGCAGCCCGTGCTGCTTGATCAGATCATAGAGCGTTGGGCGGCTAATTCCGAGCAGTTTGGCCGCATTGGAAATGTTGCCTTCTGTCCGAGCGATCGCGCGGCGGATGGCTTTGCGGTCTGCGGCATCACGAACCGCCTTGAGGTTGATCTGGTCGCCGTCGCTCGCATCATGCTCGTTGTCCCGAATGGCCAGATCCCCCGCCGTTACCAACTTGCCATCCGCCATTATGACCGCACGCTTTATGCGGTTTTCAAGCTCGCGGACGTTGCCCGGCCAATTCCAGCGATCAATCGCAGTGATCGCGTCCGGCGACAGGCCTTTTACGGCGGGATTCATTTTGGCGGAAAAAGACGCGAGGAAATGCTTGGCCAGAAGCACGGCGTCTCCCGGTCGTTCTGCGAGGGTTGGAATATGCACAACGATTTCAGCCAGCCGGTAGTATAGATCTTCTCGAAAACTGCCCTCGGAGATCATGTCTTCAAGGTTGCGATGGGTGGCGCAGACAATGCGCGTGTCAACCGCGATCGATTTGCGTCCGCCGATCCGTTCGATCACGCGCTCCTGAAGAAACCGGAGGAGCTTCACTTGAAGCGGCAGTGGAATATCTCCGACTTCATCGAGGAAAAGCGTCCCGCCCTGGGCAAGCTCAATCTTTCCTTCGGTGGTCTTGACCGCGCCTGTGAACGCACCTTTTTCATGTCCGAATAGCTCAGCCTCCAACAGATTCTCGGGGATGGCCCCGCAATTGATCGCGACGAATGCTCCCCCTTTTCGACCGCTTGCCTGGTGGACGCCCCGTGCGAGCAATTCCTTGCCGGTGCCGCTCGCCCCGAGAAGCATCACTGAAACATCTGTATTGGCTACTCGCTCGATCGTGCGCGCCACTTTCAGCATCTCCGGTGCGGCGGTCACCATTCCGCCGAGCACGCGCGTGTCAGCGGTCGGGGCCATAGCAAGCCGAAGATTGTCCGCTTCGATGGCGTGGAGATGAAAGGCCCGTCGTACGATCATCCCCAACTCGTCAATATCGACAGGCTTCTGGTAGAAATCATAGGCGCCGCTGGCGATCGCATGCATCGCGCTTTCGCGCGCGCCATGCCCTGACGCCACGATGATTTTCGTGTCGGGCTTCAATGTCAGGATTTCTGTCAGGGTTGCAAACCCCTCACTGACACCATCCGGATCAGGCGGGAGGCCAAGATCCAACGTGACGACTGCGGGCTCTTCCGCGCGCAAGAGGTCAATCGCGGTTGCGCGATCGCCAGCTACAATGACCTCATAGTCATCATAGGCCCACCGTAGTTGCCGTTGCAGCCCTTCGTCATCTTCAACGATCAGGAGTTTCGGTTTGTGATCTTGTGTCATGCCACCTCAATCGGATATCGAGAAGAAATGCTCTTCATTTCGAGCGCGATTGGCAGATAAATGATGAATCGGCTGCCTTCACCTTCGCGGCTGTTGACCTCGATCCGCCCTCCCATAGCAGCAATTATGGCGCGTGCCTCATAAGCTCCAATGCCGAACCCGCCGTCCTTTGTTGACGCAAAGGGCTTGAACAGATTCTCGCGTATGAATGCCGCGGACATTCCCTTGCCGTGATCGCTGACGGTGATCGTCGCCTCGTCCCGTTGCCTGCCAATCTGGATCGTGACGGGTTCGGTCGCTGGACTGGCATCGATCGCATTCTGAACGAGGTGGGAAAGAGCCTGCTCAAGGCGAACCGGATCGGCGATGATCAATTGCGCCATATCGCCTCCGACGACCACTGGATGGGCGACGCGTTTGGCCGCCGCCACGCCTTCCACGAGTGCGCCCGCCGCAACGGAACGAGGGTCTTCGGCACGACCCTTGTTGTGTTGAGACAAGCGAGCAAGCAAATCGTTCATCCGAGCCGTCGAGTTCTGCAAAGTGGCAATCATGTCAGCCCGGAATTCAGGGTTGTCAGCGTGACGTTCGGCATTTCGCGTAACCAGTGTCAACTGGCTGACGAGATTCTTCACATCGTGCATGATAAAAGCGAAGCGGCGATTGAATTCGTCGAAACGCTTCACGTCTGACAGGACTTCCTGACCCTGCGCTTCGGCAAGATAGCTCGCGACCTGTCGGCCAACGACACGGAGCAGATCGAAATCCTCCCAGTCGAGCGTTCGACTGATCGGCGGATGCTCGAGGAGAACCAGTCCGGCAAGCCGGTCAAAATGAACCAGAGGCACAATGATCCATGCCCGCGGTTCTGCAATGATCCACTGGGGAACGTGAGCGGCCATCTCTTCGTCTACCTCGTCCTGGGAGCGAAGAGCGTCGAGTTCCACGACCCGTCCGGTGCGGGCAAAATAGGCTCCGGCTTCGGCACTTGCCGCGAAGGCAGGCGCGTCGACCAATTGCCAATTCCAGCGGGCGTGCGCCACCAGCGCGCCCGTTGCATCCGGAACAAGCAGCAAACCCCCTGACGATTCGGTGATGTCTGCCACTGCTTGGACAATGCGGGTTTCCAGCGGTTCAGCCCCGTCTCCGGGTCGACCAAGCGTATCGGTGAAACGCAACCATTCGGATCGATAGTCATAGCGGTGCCGAAACAAGTGTTTGGACACTTTGACCCGGAACCAGGCGCGAAACGCCTTGGACGGCAAAAGTACCAGCGCAGAAACAGAGGCGCCGAAAACGAACGCAACCTGCACCAACCGGACAAACTCGCCGCCAACCAATTCGAGTGCGGAAGTCACCACGACCATGACCATGAGATAGCCGCCAATTGCGAATAGGCTGAGCGTCTGAAACGCCATCGTCCGCGAGAGTTTGACCGCCCAATTGCGGGTTCTCTGCGCTCCAAGTCCAAAGATTGGCGCAATCAGCGCAGCGGCCAGTCCGCGCAACTGGAACAGCTCATAAGACCAACCCTTGGCAAGATAGGAAATTGTGTAGAGGTTCAGATCATAGATCCACATCGCCGCAAGCCCGACCATCGGCAGGCGGATCGCAGAACGCGCGTCAGGCGTCGCGGCCGTATAGAGATTATGTACAAGGACAAGCGCGCCGACTGCGACGGTCATATGTAGAACCATCGACGAAAGGAACGCTGCTTCGAGAAGCCGTGGCCAGCCTGTCAGCCATATTGGCAGGATATCGACGGCGACCTCGACGCCGATGACCGCCGCCAATACCCAGTAGAGCATCGCCACCGAAACGGCGCTCAAACTCGCTTGGCCCTGTCTCCAAAGTCCATACATGAATCCCAGCCATGTGGCATTGCGGACATGCTCGGCAAATTGGCTCACCAATGCCTCGTGTCCTGCCATTGCGATGGCAAGCGCCCATACTGCAGTCATGAAGCTCGCAAGCGTAAGCAATTTGCCCTGGCGCTCGCCAACGGAGCGCTGCGACAGCCAAATGGCCAAAGCCCCGAACAGGCTCGCGGCCACCGCATGGCCCCATTGACCGACAAATTCGATCATCGTGCGCCATCCGGCCAAAGCACGACGCGCACCGTCTGAAGCAGGATCAGAACATCAAGGAATGGCGTGTAGTTCTTGGCATAATAAAGGTCATATTCCAGCTTGTGGCGCGAATCTTCCAAGCTGGCTCCATACGGATAGTTGATTTGGGCCCAACCTGTGATCCCGGGCTTCACCATATGGCGCTCCGCATAATAGCTCAGCTTGGATTCAAGGTCGGCGACGAAAGTGGGCCGTTCGGGCCGGGGGCCAACAAAGCTCATATCGCCGCGAAGCACGTTCCAGACCTGCGGCAGTTCATCGATCCTGAGTTTGCGAATCCATTTGCCTATTCGAGTCGTGCGCGGATCATTCTTCTGCGCCCAGACCGCCTCACCAGACACTTCGGCATCTTGGCACATCGACCGCAGCTTTATCAGACTGAACGTTTCGCCAAAGAGCCCAACCCGCTCCTGTCGAAAAAGCGCGGGACCTCTACTCTCAAGCTTTATCATCCAGGCCGTCAAGAGGATCACCGGGAGCGTCAGGACGACCAGAAACAGGCTCGCAACGAGGTCGAAAACCCTTTTGCCTATCGAAGACAGTCGACGGCCCGACGAAAACCCGTCGGAGAAGATCAACCAGGACGGATTGACCGAATCGAGGTCGACCCGTCCGGTTTCACGTTCGAGGAATGAAGACAGCTCATTTACATAAACCCCGGTGGTCTTGACCCGAATCAAGTCGTTCAGCGGGAGGGCATTGCGGCGCTCCTCCAGGGCAAGCACGACTTCGCTTGCGTTAAGCAGGGTCGCATGCTGTGCCAGGTTATCGATATGCATGCGGTTTATGGCCGTCGGGATGACGGGTTCGCAATCGTTCATCGCAACATGGCCAACGACCACAAACCCTGCGCCCGGTTCGGTCGCAAGATTTCGGATGCGCTCCGCGCGCCGCCCTGCGCCCAGCACAAGAACGCGGCGCTTGAAACCCTCGCTCCCCAAAAGCTTGCCGAACACGGCCCTAACCAGCATCAGAAACGTGAAGGCGAGGATCATTGCGTAAAGCGAATTGGATCGCCACAATGTCGTACCGGGCAACATGAAGAACATCATCGACAAAAGAATCACGCCAAGTGAAATGGCGACGAGCATTCGTGCTGCAGCAAATCTCAACGAAAGAAGGGCATCAATGCCGTAGACTCCAACCGCCACCATCGCCATTTGCAATGCAAATGCAAAGGAAAGCAGCGGGGAAAGGCGGGTCGTCATCGGATCAACATGCATCCCGATCTGGTGTGCACGCACGACCCAACTGGTTTCCGCAGCCACAATCAGCAGCGCGAAATCCAACATTCCGAGCATCAGCACCGCATGCGGCACATAATGTTTGAACAATCTCAGCATACCGCCGATATAATCCCCAGGAACAGCAAAAGCGTCAAAAATCCCGACACTTGTTGCACTGTCGCTGAAATTTACAAATATTTGCTGAAAGCCTCGAAAGCTTAACCATCTCGACCTATGAAAAAGTTCGAACAGGAGGCCGGTTTGGCACACAATAACCCTATCATTCCCGTTATCCTTTCGGGTGGCTCGGGCACCAGGCTTTGGCCGATGTCGACTCCGGAGCGACCAAAACAGTTCCTGTCGCTCACCAGCGACCTTTCGATGTTCCAGCTGACCGTGCAAAGGACTGCAAAAGCAGGGTTGTTCGGACCGCCGATGATTGTCGCGAGCACGCGCCATGCCGAACTGATAGATTGGCAGCTTTCGGAAATCGGCGTTGCTCCAGGATCGGTCATCCTCGAACCCTGCGCACGGAATACAGCGCCGGCCATTGCACTCGCGGCGCTTGAAGCAGGACATGCGCCGTTGCTTGTGATGCCCAGCGATCATGTCATCTCTGACAATGCGGCTTTTCTGGACGCCATTGAGACAGCCCTACCTTTGGCGAACGAGGGTTGGATGGTGACTTTTGGTATTGCGCCGACCGGGCCTGAAACCGGTTATGGATACATCAAGTCTGGCGAACCGCTTGGTCCAGACGTGTGTAAGGTTGCGTGTTTCGTCGAGAAGCCTGAACGCGCCCGCGCAGAAGCGATGATCGCCACAGGAGACCATTTCTGGAATGGCGGAATATTCCTGTTTCGCGCCGATACGTTCCTCGATGCGTTGACGGCTCACGCCCCGGACATCCTCACTGCCGCGCAAAAGAGCATGTCTGGCGCCAAACGCGTCGGCCATGTGATTTGGCCCAATGAAGCGGCATTCGCCAACAGTCCGTCGGATTCAATAGACTATGCTGTGATGGAAAAGGCTGGTCGAGTGGCGGTTGTTCCGGTCAGTATGGGATGGTCGGATGTTGGAAGCTGGGATGCTCTCTATGAATTGGGTGCGAAGGATATCGCATCCAACAGCATCAAGGGCCATGTCCGGCTCATTGATGCCAGCGGCAACCTGATACACAGTGACGGGCTGCGCATCTCCGTTTCGGGGGTCGACGATCTGATCATCGTTGCAAGCGGGAATGAAGTGATGATCCTGCCGCGTGGATCATCGCAGGATGCCAAGAAATTCAGCTAATCCCCAGCAAAGATAAAGGGTGCAATGCCCCGTTCACGTTCATTGAAAACCAGAGCACGCGATGCGGGAGGGGCAGAACGTTGAGGGCAATCTGGTCGGGTGCAAATCCTGCAGCCCAGGCCGATCGGCACGGCCTCCCCTCGTTTCAGGTCAATCCCTCGCGTTGATGCCAATGGAGATGCAACTTCGGCGGCAATGCCAAGGCCAATCGCATACTCAGCGGCAACGCTTCCAATACTGACGCCCTGGGGCCGGACTGTCCGCGCCAAGGTGAACCAGCGCGCGCTGTCTTCGAGTTCGACCAGTTGGACAACGAGTTTACCCGGTCGATCGAACGCCTGGTGTAGAGCCCAGAGCGGGCAACGATTGTCTCCGTCGACCAACGGTGAGCCACTGGCGCCCGCGAAGCGCTTGGACGATTGACCTGCCCGGTCGATGCGTATCATGAAGAATGGCAACCCGCGCGCACCAACACGCTGAAGCGTCGTCAGTCGGTGTGCGACCTGTTCAAAACCGGCGCCGAACCGCCTCTGGAGCAACTCTATATCGTAGCCCGTCGCCTCGCAGGCGCGCAGAAAACGGGCGTAGGGCATCATCAGGGCTGCTGCAAAATAGCTGGTCAGGTGGCGTCGAAAGAGCCGTTCTGCGACCCGTTCCTTGAAGGCCGCTCCACGAACGAGCCATTCGATCGGCTCTTTTGCCTCCAGCTGCGCAAGCTGGAAGGCGGCACCAAAAGTACGGCTGGCGGGGTCGAGCAATTCGGACAACTGCAACTGCCGGGCATGAAGGTCGAGCCGTCTCAGCCGGTCTGGCATCGCATCGACAGGGAGAACGCGGATCGAAAGCTGGTGCTTGACCCGCAACCGCTCTGCTATTGCATTGTAAAGATCGCCCGCGCCAAGACGCAAGTCATCGGCCAATACCTCGGCGTTATTATCGAGATCGGCAAAATGGTTTCGCCAACGCTCGATTTCACTCCGCAACTCGGCAAACGCATCGCTGTCGGTTCCGGTTGAGCTCCCACGCCGATCGAAGGCGCGGGCAAAAGCCTCGGCTCCCGCCGGCGCGGCAGACAACCATTCCTCAATTTCGGTGCGATCGATCTCAAGATCGGCAAAGAGGGGATCGGCAAGCCGCCGACGCATGGCGTCCATGCCCCCGCCCGGGTCTCCTTCGCCTGCGAAGGCGCGTGGGTCAGTATCGAACTGGTCCGCGAACTTCAACAAAAGCGCAGCCGTCAACGGGCGTTGGTTGCGCTCGATAAGATTCAGATAGCTTGGAGATATTTCAAGCGCTTCGGCAAGCGCCGCTTGCGAAAGCCCCTTGGCCCGCCGTCGCCGTCTCACAGTATGTCCTGCAAAGAGCTTTTGTTCAGTCATTGTAAAGTCTTTACTAAATTACATTTCTGTATGCAAGACTTCGCGACTGCTACACCCTGCAATTCGGATTCAATTCTGGATAATTGCACGATTTACTGCCAAATAGAGGCGAATAAGGATGCCTGAGGGCAACGACCCTCCCACTTATTTTGTTAAGGAATTTACAGTCCATGTCATATCAGGATCACATCGCACAGGTCGGCCAGTTGATCGGCGGAAAGAACGGGACATGGACCGGCATAAACGCGGAGTCCGTTGCACGGATGCGTCTGCAGAACCGCTTCCTGACAGGACTCGACATTGCGCGCTATACCGCGAAGATCATGCGTCAGGATATGGCCGCTTATGATGCTGATCCGTCCAAATACACACAGTCTCTTGGTTGCTGGCACGGGTTCATTGCCCAGCAGAAAATGATTTCCATCAAGAAGCATTTCGGTACAACCAAACGCAAATATCTCTATCTCTCTGGCTGGATGGTCGCAGCACTACGTTCCGAATTTGGCCCGCTGCCCGATCAGTCGATGCACGAAAAGACGAGCGTCCCCGCGCTGATCGAGGAGCTCTACACCTTCCTGCGCCAGGCCGATTCACGCGAACTCAACCAGCTTTTCCGCGACATCGATGCCGCGCGGAGCGCAAGCGATACTGTCAAGGAAAGTGAACTCCTTGCCAAAGTCGAGACGTTCCAGACCCATGTCGTGCCGATTATCGCCGACATCGACGCCGGTTTCGGCAATGCTGAAGCGACCTATCTGCTCGCCAAGAAGATGATCGAGGCAGGAGCCTGCGCGCTTCAGATTGAAAACCAGGTCTCGGACGAAAAGCAATGCGGCCATCAAGACGGTAAGGTCACCGTCCCGCACGAGGATTTCCTCGCGAAGATCCGTGCCTGTCGATACGCCTTTCTTGAACTGGGCGTTGAAGACGGGATCATCGTCACGCGCACCGACTCGCTAGGGGCGGGCCTCACGAAGCAGATCGCGGTCAGCCATGCGCCGGGCGATCTGGGAGACCAGTATAACAGCTTCCTCGATTGTGAGGAAATTGACCCCGCGACGGCACGGAATGGCGATGTCATCATCAACCGGAACGGCAAGATGCTAAGGCCCAAGCGCCTGCCATCGAACCTGTTCCAGTTCCGGCCCGGTACCGGCGAGGATCGCTGCGTCCTTGACAGCATTGCGTCGCTTCAGAACGGCGCTGACCTGCTTTGGATCGAAACTGAAAAGCCACATGTCGAACAGATTGCGGGGATGATGGATCGCATCCGAGAAGTCTGTCCGAACGCCAAGCTGGTTTACAACAATTCACCGTCGTTCAATTGGACCCTCAACTTCCGCCAGCAGGTCTATGACGTGATGAAGGCAGAAGGGCTCGATGTGTCAGCCTATGACCGCGCCAAGCTCATGAGCATCGATTATGATGGAACTGAACTTGCCGAACAAGCCGACAAGCGTATCCGGACCTTCCAGGCCGATGGCGCAAAACGTGCAGGCATTTTCCATCACCTGATTACACTGCCGACCTATCACACCGCCGCACTTTCAACCGACAATCTCGCCAAGGAGTATTTCGGAGAGGCGGGAATGCTTGGCTATGTCCTGGGCGTCCAGCGAGAGGAAATCCGCCAAGGCATTGCCTGCGTGAAGCACCAGAACATGTCGGGGTCCGACATTGGTGACGATCACAAGGAGTATTTCGCTGGTGAAGCCGCGCTCAAGGCCGGTGGCACGCACAATACGATGAACCAGTTCGGCTGAGCCGGGCTGGATGGAGAAAGACAATGCCAGAACCAGCCCGATCCCGAGCCGTCCTGTCTAACGAGGATTTTGAATTGCTGCGTGAAGCCGTTGCTCACTATCTGACGGTGGTGGCGGAAAAGCCGGAATCGATCAAGTTCTCGCGACTCTATCACCGCCTTGGCAGCGCCATGCCGAAGTAAGTCCAAAGTTCCTGGGGAGGAAAGTGCGCCCGTCGGTGGAAATCCACCGGCGGGCGTTTCTTGCCGAAACAGCTACAATGGGGTCGCGTTCTCTCGACGTGATCGACTAGAGCCAACCCGACTAAAGGCCATTCTGACGCAGCATCGATTGACTTGGTGGAAAGCCCCAATCTACGCGCCGGTTAGCAAATCCGCTGCAATTTCGCGCGCAATTTCTCCGCTCGCCTCCAGCGTAAAGTAGCCTTTCCGACAATGTCACTTTTCTTCAAATTGACCTCCCATGATATGGCTATCGATCTTGGAACGGTAAACACCGTCGTCTATCTGCGTGGCGCAGGCATCGTGCTCAACG
>JANLST010000377.1:0-5145 GCA_031362505.1 Sphingomonadales bacterium | reverse complement strand
CGATTCAACCCGCACCACCTTGACCGGAATGAGCGACTGGAGCCCACCGGGAGGGAGTTCGGTCGGAATTGCAAACGATTTGGTCTTGCTGCCCGTCCGGGGCCCGATCACAACTGGCCCGTCAAACGCCAGCAATTGCGCAACCATTTCATCCGGAAGGATCGGAAGCGAGGGGATCACAACCATCCTGTAGCCTTCGAGCGAGGCACCGGGCGGGAGGATATCCACATTGAGACCGAGTTGGCGCAACCCCGAATAGAATTCGAACGCCAGCCTCAGCGCGCTGAAGCCACGACCCTGCGGCTGGATTTTCGTCACCCAATCGCTTTCATACGAAAAGATCAGCGCGACAGATTTGGGAGGCGCGCCGACCGGGCCGATTGCGGCGATGTCGGACGCCGCCAATCGTGCCTCGTGCGCGCCCACATCATCCACACGATCGGGCCGGAGCAGGCCGGCATGCATCTGCTCCTGCGCGAACGGCGCCTGACGCCAGCGGAAATAGCTGACCAGTTCAGCGCCATGCGCCATGGCCTCCAAAGTCCAGAGCCTTACCATGCCCGGCAGTGGCGCCGGGTTGAAACGCGCCCAGTTTACCGGACCGGGTTGCTGTTCCATTACCCACCAGCGGCCATGCTCGGCGCAACCGCGATAAAGGTCATGATGGAACGCCGCGATGTCCGGGTGGCCTTGGCGCAAAAAGGCCTTCTTTTCGTCTTCGGAGAACCAGAATTGTTCGAGGAACCCGAGCGGGTAACTGTCCCATGACGCGACGTCGAGATCGTGACCGACCGCGTGGTGATCGAACTCGGTAAAGAAGCCCATGAAATTGTGGACGATGTCCCGCCCCGGAGATCGGGCGCGCAGGATATCGCATTGCAGGCGATTGAAACGCACGACCTGGTCTGATGAAAAACGCCTGAAATCGAGCACATGCGCCGGGTTGGGCTCCGTCACGCAAAGATTTGGAAGATCGATCTCTTCAAATGATCGATACTCCATGCTCCAAAAGACATTTCCCCAAGCCGTGTTGAGTGCATCGATCGATTGATAGTGATTGCCCAACCAATCGCGAAAGGCGTCGCGTGCGGACACCGAATAGCTAAGCACCGTGTCATGGCAGCCATATTCATTGTCGGTTTGCCATGCGACAACAGCCGGGTGCGAACCGTAGCGGGCAGCCATCGCTTCGACAATTCGCGCGGCGGCCTGGGCATAACCGCGATGTGAGAAGCAATAGTGGCGACGTGATCCAAAGGTCCGCGGCCTGCCCTGAGCGTCAATGGCGAGCATGTCAGGCATGGTGTCCACCAGCCATTTGGGTGGCGTCGCCGTCGGGGTCCCCATGATGATCCCGAGGCCGTGACGGTGAAGGGTTTCGACTGCGCGGTCGAGCCAACCCCAGTCATATCGGCCCGGTTCCGGTTCGATCCGGCTCCAGGCAAACTCGCCGATACGCACCCGCGAAAGCCCCATGGCGGCCATGCGCCGCGCATCATCTTCCCACCATTCCTCGGGCCAATGCTCGGGATAGTAACAGACGCCCAGTCGCATCGCTTCACTCATTGACGGTCTCCACGGAGATCAGCCATGCGGTTTCAGGCAGCCGCAGCGGCAAGGGCAATCCGATTTCTGAAAGTGCACGCCCTGAAAGAACAAGCCCCGCGCGCCATTGATCGTGGTTTGGAAGCAAGCGCGCAGCACGAGGCGTCCAAGGCTCGATCAGCCTGACTCGATACCGGTTCTGCAGGGGAAGCCCGACAAGTCGCACCGGTGGCGCATTGAAATCGTCGGCGAACCGGGTTTGCGCGACCAGAGCGAGGCCCAGATCGCCAGCCCACGAAAGCCAGCCGAAAATTCCGGGATCGGTGCTTTCAATTTCGGTCAGTCGTCCTCCGTGCAGAACTTTCCGCCACTCCTTGTAAATCGCTATGTGCCGCGCGAGGCTCTTGCGTTCGCCGTCGGACATTGCGGCGGGATCTGCCTCAACGCCCATATGGCCAAAAAGTGCAACCTTGGCCCGAAAGTCCATCGAAAGCCGTCGCCCGGTAACAGGATTTGGGCTGGGCCCGACATGGTTGCCGATGACTTTGAGAGGCAGAAACTGAAGCCAACTTCGATTGATGCGCAGGCGTTCGATTGCGTCATTATTGTCACTCGCCCAAACGCGTGAACAGCGACGCAGGATTTCGAAGTCGACACGCCCGCCGCCACTTGCGCAACTTTCGATTTCAACCCGGGGATGAACCGCGCGCACCTTGTCGAGCAATGAATAAAGGGCGCGGGTCTGGGCAAGGCCCTGCCCCGCCAACGGGAAGAGATCACGATTATGGTCCCATTTGAGATAAGCTATGTCATGCTCGCTGAGCAGGGAATCGAGCCGGTCAAACAGCGCTTTCGCAACCTCGGGCCGATCGAGATTCAGAACCAGCTGATTGCGCTGCGTCGCGCGCGGCGCTCCGCTGGAATGGAGACACCAGTCCGGATGGTCCCGGTACATGTCGCTTTCAGGGCTGACCATTTCAGGCTCGACCCAAAGACCGAAATCCATATCGAGAGATTTGACATGGTCGATCAACGGCCCGAGCCCGTCAGGAAAGATTTGGGGATCGGGTGACCAGTCGCCCAGACTCGTCGTGTCATCGCGACGCCCCTTGAACCAGCCATCATCAAGGACAAAGCGCTCGACGCCAAGGGCAGACGCGTCGTCCGCCAATCGTTTCAAGCGAGTCAGGTCGAAATCGAACCCCAGCGCTTCCCAGCTATTGAGATGCACCTTGCGCGGCGACTTGGTCTGTGCCGCCAGTGCGCTTGCCTTGTCATGAAACCTGTCACGGACACCCGAATGGCCTTTGTCGCTGAAGGCGAACATCGCGGTGGGCGTCGTGTAGGATTCGTTTGGCGCAAGAACGATTTCTCCAGTTTCGATACGCGGCCCGATCATCACGCTGGCGCACCCGTCTGCGTCGCGCTCGACCTGGAGAAGATGATCACCACTCCAAGCCAGATGCGCTGCGATGATGCGGCCATGTGTCTCAGACACACGCTCCTCCTCCACGCGAATCCAGTTGGCCCCTCCAAATCCCGGTCGTCCGCCAAAAGACACGCCACCACTCTGACCGTGCGGAATCGTCGTGCGCACCGCATGCATCTCGGATGCCCACCGCCCTGCGTAGCGCGTTTGGTGTGTTGCCCATGACGGAAGCGGCAGGACAAGCGCTGCGAGAGCAGAAACGACAACCGAACGCTCCCCGATATTGGTCAGACTCACCTCGGAATTGACCAGACCAGCCGTTTCAAGCCACCAATGCACCGCAACACCGATCCCCGCCGCTGTGTCGCCAAAACTGAAACGCACGCTGTCCGGGGCCTGCGCGACCGAGGTCAGTGACAGGTTCGTCAAGAGCGACCTGCCATCGCGTAGCAACGAAAGCGCCGGTGTCCCGGCATAGCCTTGCCCGGATTGTGGAAAAAGCGAGCGCGGAACCGGATTGTCTGGCTGAGATTCGTGTGGTCCGCGCAATCGCATATCGCAAAGGGTCGCAACATCCTCGCCACTCGGCAACGCAGGCCCAAAATAGGCCAGTTCAACCTGGCCGCTCCGCAGGTCAAAGACCATGCAGACCTCTTGGCCATCCAGACGGACGATGGAAGAAATGTCAGGCATAGCGCATCTCATGCCTTCCTATTGTGTATTACGTCAATAGCATTACAGACCCAGATTGATATCGCTAGGGCATTGCGTCAAAAGAGCAAAGAGGGAGAAGCGAATGCCAACAGGTAGCGTAACGCAAGTCGCGATTTTTATCGCTATCACTGTGCTGATTGGCATCGCTACATGGCTCAAGGTTCGCTCCGGACCCAGCGAACATGATGGTTCTGGAAAAGACGTTTTTCTTGCAGGCGGCGGATTGAGCTGGCTCTATATTGCAGGTTCAATCACGCTCACCAACCTGTCGACCGAGCAACTCGTCGGCATGAACGGAAACCAGATGCTTCTGCTCGCGTGGTGGGAGATTTGCGGCTTTTTCGGCCTGTTGATCCTCGCTTTCGTGTTTGTGCCGATCTACTATCGGAACAATTGCACGACGGTAACCGAGTTGCTTGAGCGCCGTTACGATGGCGGGAGCATTCGAACAGTGATCTCGGCACTTTTCCTCATCGGAAACATCCTGATCTACTTGCCCGCCGCATTGTATAGCGGCAGCCTTTTTCTCAAATCCATGTTCGGGGTGGACTGGTCGCTTCTCTGGTTCGCAGCACCGCTGGCGGTTATCGCGGCAGTCTACACGATCACCGGCGGCCTGAGGGCAGTTGCCGTGATGGACACGTTTTCGGGAATCGGCGTGCTCTCGATCGCACTCCTGGTGGTCATCCTCGCGCTCGCCGCTGTCGACTTTGACCTGTTCTCCGGCGTTCCTGCCGAGCGAATTTCGATGGTTGGCAGCCGCAGCTCACCAATCCCGATCCACACCTTGTTCACGGGAATGGTGTTCATCCAGATCTTCTATTGGTCGACCAACCAGAACATCACGCAAAAGGCGATGACGGCACCCACCGTCCGCGAAGCTCAGAAGGGCGTGCTCGCTGCCGCGACGGTCCGGATACTGGTTATTCCAGCTATTGTCGTCATTCCAGGCGTGGTGGGCTACAAATTGTTCGGACCGATGGGTGATGCAAGCTATGGTCGCGTTGTTTCACACGTCCTCCCGACATGGATGTCCGGCGCGTTTGCAGCCTTGATGGCCGCCGCTGTCATTGCCCATACAAGCGCGATCCTCAACAGCTCCGTTGCGCTATACTCGATCGACTTTCACGACAAGTTCGTGCGCAAGGTGCAAGACCATTGGCGGCTCGCTGCGATCGTTTCGATGGTCCTGACAATCACCTCGATTGCGTTGGTTCCTGCATTCGAGAATGCCAAGAGCATCATAAATCTTCTGCAGGAACTGAATGGCCTGTTGTCTATGCCGATCCTCTCTGCCTTCATTGTCGGCCTGATGTTCAGCAATGTTGATGCGCGGGCCGCCGTCATTGGCCTACTCTTTGGAGTCAGCGCCTACGCAGCCCATAATTTCATCCTCTACAAACCCGATACGTTTTTTCCCGGTGAAACATTCTATCAGCATGTCGGGCTTGGCGGGC
>JANLST010000363.1:0-5487 GCA_031362505.1 Sphingomonadales bacterium | reverse complement strand
AGAAAAAAAACAAACATGATTGATTGTTAATTCAGCTTGTGCCACGTTGCATCTGTTCTTGGACCGGGGAACGCAATTCTCGGCCTGCGCCACAGGAGGAGGCTTGATATGGATATTCGCAAATTGGCAGTTGGTTCGGTTACATCATGCTTGGCAATTGCATTGGCTGCGCCAGCTTTTGCCCAGGACGCGCAGGCTGATACCGACACGGGATTGAGCGAGATAATCGTTACCGCCACAAGGCGCGACTCCAACCTGCAGACAACGCCGATTGCCGTTTCGGTTGTCGATCAAAACATCATCCAGCAAGCCAGCGCCAACGATATCGGCGATCTTTCGAGTTTCGTTCCAAACTTTTCGGCCGCTCGGATCACCGGGTTCAACGCCGCGTCATTCGCCATGCGCGGCGTGGGCCAGAATAACATCATCGTCTATTACGAGCCCTCGGTCCTTGTAACGGTCGATGATTTTGTCGTGCCCAGCGTCCAAACGCAATTGCTCGACACGTTCGATGTCCAGCAAGTTGAAGTTCTGCGTGGCCCGCAGGGAACGCTGTTCGGTAAGAACGCGGACGGGGGCGCTGTAACCGTCAAAACCAAGCGACCCGACCTCGACAAGTTCGGCGCCGAAATACGCGGCACCTATGGCAGCTTCAAGTCTGCCTCGGTCAATGGTGCAATCAATGTGCCAATCATCGATGGCAAGCTCGCGCTGCGACTCGTCGGCGGCTATGAATATTCCGATGGATATATGCGTAACGGGGCGTGTTATGGCCCCGTAGGCACGTTCCTGACGCCGCCCTATCCGGCCACGTCTGCAAAGTTCATCGGGCGATCGGGCTGCGGCGATGGACGGCGTGTCGGTGGCACGGATGTGGTCAATATGCGCGCCAAGCTGCTTTGGCAGCCATCGGATAAATTCGATGCGCTGCTGCAGTATGAATTGATCCGCGACAGTTCCGAAACGCCTGCCCCCGTCAACGAAACCCCGGTCAATTCTGGCACGCGGTTCTTCCTTTTCGATGCTCTCAATGTCGGATCGCGCGGCAATGTGAATAGCGATCCGATTAAAAATGCCGGTGTCACGAACCGCTCGGACGCGCTGATGCGCATGGATGAGGGCCACCGCGTCAATGTTGACGGGATTTACCTCAATATGAACCTTGATCTCGGCATGGGCACGCTGACGTCGGTTTCGGGATGGCGCAGCCAGCGATCGCGCCTGCCAAGCACCTATACCGGCCAGGCACCAACCGCCGCCGATGGGTCGGTGCTTTCGCTGTTCGATGCAACGCGCGATGACAATCGGAAAACCTGGCAGCAGGAATTGCGCTTCGCCTCGGATCTTGGTGGTGCCTTCGATTTTGTCGCAGGTGGCTTCTACCAGCATGACAATACGGACTTTTGCGTTTCCCAACTTCTGGGATTTCTTGACCTGACCGGCGGGCCTCTGCCATTTGGAGCCTGGAACGATACGCCCTATATTCTGTGCAATGCGCAGAAGGCGAAATCGACTGCGGTGTTTGCCGAAGGCACGTTCAAGGCAACAGACAAGCTCACGATTACGGCTGGCGGACGCTATACATGGGAGCGCAAGACCTGGCGCGGTCGGCAGCAGGCGTTCATTCCGACGCTTGGTGGAGGATTTGATCTCAGCCTACGGCTCAACGAAGCGCTCGACGCGAGCGTCTATAAGTACCCGGCCGGCGTTGTGACTCTCCAAGCTCGGGACAACGAACCGACCTATCGGATCAGCGCTTCTTACCAAGCGGCGGATGACGTTTTCCTCTATTCAACCTATTCGCACGGATTCAAGGGCGGCGGCTTTAACGATCAGATTGGCGGATTTGCGCCTTTCGGGACTGATCTTGCGGCATTCGCGACTGCAGCCTCCGCGACGCGTCCGGAAAAGGCAGATAGCTACGAGATCGGCCTGAAGTCCGAATTTCTCGATCATCGGGCTCGGTTCAACATCGCTGGCTTCTGGGTCGATTATAGCAACCTTCAGAAGCAGATCGTCGTTCCGATCACCGTGAACGGGCTGCCAAACCAGGTAACCCGCTTCTTCAACGCAGCGAGTGCCCGCGTTAAGGGCATCGAAGCCGAAGCAACCATTGTTCCGACGAAAGGGCTGACCTTGCGCGGCGTGCTTGGTTATCAGGATGCCGGCTATCGCCGCTATGTGACGCCAATCCCGTCAGGCTATGATCTGTCGACGGCGCCACTCGACAGGGCTCCCAAGTGGCAATGGTCGATGGATGGCACTTATGCGGTTCCTGTCAGCGATCAGTGGAAGGTCACGTTCAATGGCAATGTCAGCTACATTGGCCGCAATCTTTTCACCCAATCGATTGCCGACGCCCGCGACAATACCTTCCTGCGGGCACATACGTTGCTCAATGCGTCGATCACTTTGGCGCAGGCTGATGATCGCTATTGGTTCCGGTTGGTGGGCAAGAATCTTGGCGACAAGCGCTATGAGACTGCGAGCCAGGTGGTCGGCGGGCTCTGGACTTTCACCTTGTATGGCCCGCCCCGCTATTATGGCGTCGAAGGCGGCGTGAAGTTCTAGAGTCAAGAGGCACATTGATGCGACGCAGTTGGCAAACACTTTTGTTCGCTGCGTCGCTCGCGCTTGCGGGGTGCGACGGCAATAACCCAACCGACAAAGTCGGTGGTGAGCGGATCACCTCGACCGACGAGCTCCAGTCGCGCAATGGTCCGACGATTGACGTTGAGAAGCATCCCGGCAAGGGCCTTTTTCTGGAGAATTGCGCAGGTTGCCACAATGGCGGCGTGCCGAAAGCACCGCAGCAGGTCTGGCTCGAAATGATGGCACCGGATGCCATCCTTGCCGCGATGAACGGCGGAATCATGAAGCAGCAGGCGGCCAAGCTTTCGGGCGATGAGCGGCGCCAGATTGCCGAGTATCTCGTTCGTACGCCACTTGCAGACTATATGCCGCCCAAGCAGCCGCCCATGTGCGACGCACAGTATGCCGGGTTTGATGCAGCCTCTCCGCCCGCGCAAATCGGCTGGGGTCACGACAATCGCCGCTTCACGCCCGCGCGCGAGGCAGGGCTGACCAAGGAGCAGGTTCCGACGCTCAAGCTGAAATGGGCAATGGCCTATCCGGCAGCGATTCGCGCACGGTCTCAGCCAGCGATTGGCTGGGGCGCCGTGTTTGTCGGCAGCCACGACGGGACCGTCTACGCACTCGATCTGGACAGCGGCTGCACCAAGTGGCGCTTCCGGGCATCAGCCGAAGTTCGAAGCGCGATTGTTGCGGACGCGGCGAACAAGCGGTTGTACTTTGGTGACGTTCTTGCACGCGCCTACGCCATTGATGCGATGACGGGAAAGCTGGTCTGGCAGACCAAGGTCGATGATCATGGCAATGCCACCATCACCGGATCGCCAACGCTCGGCGGTGGCCAGTTGTTTGTGCCGGTTTCGTCGCTGGAGGTCACGGCAGCGGCCGATCCCAAATACCCCTGCTGCACGTTCCGAGGGTCAGTCGTCGCGTTGGATCCGGCGACGGGAAAGCAGCGATGGAAACACTTTAGCGTCGTCGATATGCCGACTGCACGTGGCAAGACTCAAAGCGGAACGTCTATCATCGGGCCATCGGGAGCCCCGATATGGAGCAGCCCGACTTATGACGCCGCGACGAATAGGGTCTATTTCGGATCAGGCGAAAATTATTCGACGCCCGCCGATGGCAATAGCGATGGTGTCTTCGCGGTTGATGCCAAGACCGGAAAGCGGCTCTGGACGACGCAGCTTACGGCTGGTGACGCCTGGAATGTCGGCTGCATGATGGGTAACGAGAATTGCCCCAAGGAGAAGGGCCCCGATCTGGACGTCGCGTCCTCGGTTCTTGTGGTTCCTATTGACGGCGGCAAGACAATGATCGTGGTCGGCCAGAAATCCGGCGATGTCTATGGCCTCGATCCCGCCAGCGGAAAGACTGTGTGGAAAACCAATCTTGGTCATGGCGGAACACAAGGCGGCGTCCATTTCGGAATGGCGGCTCAGGGTCGGCTGGTCTATGTCCCGATCAACGATATGGCCGACACCCGTGACGGCCGGGCCTATGACGCCAAGCGTCGAGGGGCGGGCATACATGCCATTGATGCCGCGACGGGCAGGGTCTTCTGGAAAGCACTTGCCGACAATGTTTGCGGCGATCGCCCTAATTGCGATCCCGGCATTTCATCGGCCGTCAGTGCGATTCCCGGACTTGTCTTTGCGGGCCACCTTGACGGGCGCTTCCGTGCCTATGAGGGCCGCAGCGGCAGGGTGCTTTGGTCTGCTGATACAACGAAGCAAGTCAAAACCATCTCCGGAGCAATGGCGCATGGCGGCAGCATGAGCGGGCCTGGAACCGTGATCTCAAATGGCCATGTTGTCGTCAATTCCGGATATGGCCTGTATTATCACAGCCCCGGAAACCTGCTGATGGTATTCACTCCCGACGGAAAGTGAAAATCAGGCAGCGCCTGGGATATTGAAATAATCCGGAATCCCCGCGGGCCAGTTGACCCCCCATTGATTCTGTCCACCGTCAACATTGATCACTTCGCCAGTGATGAACTTGCCGCTGGGAGCCGCGAGATAAACCACCGATTCTGCAATGTCCCAGGCGTCGCCGCGCTGCTTCATCGGATTTGCGAGATGGAAGCGTTCCAGTGCTTCATCGGGATACACGCCAAAGCCTTCTGTCTCGACAATGCCCGGCGCGACGCAATTGACCCGGATTTTGTGCGGAGACCATTCCGTGGCCAAGGTTTTCGAAAGGTACAACACACCAGAACGTGCAGCGCAGCAATGTGCACTTTGCGGCATGCCGCGCTCGGTCGTCGCAATGATGTTTACAATATTGCCGGGCTTGCCAGCAGCAACCCAGCGCTTCGCCGTCTCCTGCATCATCCACCACGTGCCGTTGAGGTTGAGATCCATTACGGCAAGCCAGCCCTTGCGGCTGAAATCGATCGCATCCTGCGGGAATTGTCCGCCAGCATTGTTGATCAGCGTATCAATCCTGCCATGTCGCTCAAGCACCGCATCGAGCATCGCTTCGACCTGATCCGGCTCCCTGATTGACATAGGGACGACCATTGGGCGCCTTCCCACAAGTTGCTCGATTGCAGAGTGTGCCTCCTCGAGTTTCGCAGAGGTTCTTCCGCATAGGACGACATTGGCGCCAAGCCGCGTGGCAAGAAATGCCATCGCTTTGCCCATTCCCGACCCGCCGCCTGATATGATGATCGTCTGATCTTTCAGAAGGTCATCACGGTAAACTGTGGGATGCTTGGCGAGTTCCTCATTTGTAAACCCAAAGCGCGGCCGCTCTTGGCCGTCGACATCGATGTCCAGTTGCACGTTCATGCGGCCTCAACCCAATTTTGCAAAAGTGGCTCAACCCGTAAATGCGACGGAATCCGGTTTGGTCCAATCCGCCGATCCAGTTCTTCGTGCCAGTGGT
>JANLST010000319.1:0-10650 GCA_031362505.1 Sphingomonadales bacterium | reverse complement strand
TTCGGGGGGGGAGCTATTCCGGTGCGAACCTGTTTGGCCTGACAACCGACAAGTCTCGCGCGGCACTCTCGCTGTGGGCAGAGGCTGAGGCCGACCGCAAGAAGCAGCTCGGTTTGTTGCTGCATTTCGGCCTGCCCTTGGCACTGCGCGCCATCATGCGGACGATCAGTTTGCAGGGCGCGCTGGCTCAAGCGGGATCGAGGCTGGGTCTGGTCGCTAGCGCTGTGATCCTGGATCAGGCCGAGGCAGCAATCGATGTAGACAAGCTGTCCGACCATGTGCTGGTTCAACGGATACTGGCGGATCGATCCTAGGTCAGGCGCAGCGCGCGACCTGTTTTGCCCATCGACAGCCTGTCATCATGCGGCAGGGCAAATCGGCACGAAAGCCATAATGAACCAAGGATCAATCCAACAGCGGTCGGCAACTGGATCCATTCGGGCAAATTGTGGGAGGCCAACGTCAGTCCAAGCCCCGATACGCCGAAAAGGGTCGCAACGACCAGAACCTTGCCGAATGGCGCAAAGAAAGGGTTGAGCCCATCGTGCCAATAGAGTTGCGCCATCGGCAGCGCAGCGGCGACAATGAAGCCGGCTGCAACCGCGATTGTCATCCCGGTCAGACCCCAGCCGGGCATAAGGGCAAGTCCGATCAGGAAGGCCACGCCTAGCCCAACGACGCTTGCCAATTGCTGATGCCAGTAACTGCTCGTCACTTGCTGGATTGGCACGGCCGCGCCCAATACGGCTTCCACGACCCGTGCAAGTACAAGGATCACGACGGCTGGAAGCGCCAGTTTTGCATCACGTCCGAACAGGCTGAGGATCGGAGAGCCAGCCGCCGCAAGCACGAGCCCGAGAGGCACTGCGATTGCAAAAGAAACACGCGTTGCAAAGCCATAGATCGTACGCACCTCATCCACGTGATTCTGGCTGGCGGCTGAAGCGAGCGGTGCCAGAACGTATGAGAATGCGATCCTCACCACTTGCACGATGCTCGAAATTTTTCGCGCAATCGAGTAAAGGCCGCCTGAAATCGCCCCAGCACTTCCAGGAAGGATCCAGTTAAGCACCAGCGTTGGTCCATCACTGAACAGCCGGGCGACCATATTTGTAGGCAGGACGGCAAGCCCAGCCTTCCAGGTCTCGTGAAAAATGGAATCGAACAGCTTGCCCTGAAAGAACAGTCGCAGGTCGAAATAGCGGGCGAGAAGGCGGATGCAAAGCAGGCAAATGATGCTCAACGAAACGAGATGGGCATAGAACAGAGCCATTGTTGAAAAGCCCGCCGCCCATAGTCCGGTGGCCACGGTCAGGCGAATGACCTGCTCCCAGAACAGCCGAAGCCTGATTTCGGCCCCAAAGACCCTCTTGGAACGCAGTGCTGACGTCGCGATTTCAACAAACGCCCAAAGCGGCAGCGCCCAAGCGAAAATCGAAATAATGTGAACAAGAAGTGCGGCATCAGAAGCCGCGCTGTTGAATAGGGGCGCAAGTTGAGTAGCGCCAAACGAAGCAGTTGCGGCAACAACAATACAAGGCCCAACGCCCAAAAGCATCGCCGAGCGCAAGGCCGAAACCTCTTCCTGCGGGGTCTTTGCTTGGGGCACGACCCGTTGCATCGCCGAGGTCATGCCAAGATCTGCAACGTTTTCGGACAAATTTACGGCTGCCCACAGAACAGCGTAAAGGCCGAAGCTCGCCAGGCCGAACATGGCCACATACAGCGGCTGGGCGATCACTTCCATGATGGCGCCAAGCCGCGCCAGCAGCGTCGTCCCCGCGCCCTTTGCAACATCCCTGCTGGTCACGGCGGACGAAGTTTGCGATTCTGGTTCGATCATTCCCGTTATTTGACCCGTTTTCTGGCCGTCTGACTGGTTGCGGCTTGGTTCTGCATTGCTATAGTGGGGATCAGCGCAAAATCGACACGCAAATCCATTGCCGGTAGTTGAGCACGTTGGATGCGCGCGCTATCATGGTCTGCGCGAAGCAAAAAGGGAACACCTATGGCCGAATTCCGTTTGCCAAAGAACAGTGTGATCAAGAAGAACGGGCAGAAGCACAGGGCTCACGCCGGGGCGTCGCGCACACGGAACTTCAAGGTCTATCGCTACGATCCCGATAGTGGCGAAAACCCACGCTTCGACAATTTCGAAATTGATCTTGATACTTGTGGCCCGATGGTTCTCGATGCGCTCATCAAGATGAAGAGCGAACAGGATCCGAGCTTGACCTTCCGTCGCTCCTGCCGCGAAGGGATTTGCGGATCCTGCTCGATGAATATCGACGGCAAAAACGGGCTTGCCTGCACGACTGCGATCGAGGATTGCAAGGGTGACATCCAGATTACCCCGCTCCCGCACATGGACGTGATCAAGGATCTGGTTCCCGATTTCACACATTTTTACGCACAATATGCCTCGATCAAGCCATGGGTCCAGACAGTGACGCCCACGCCTTCGGGTAAGGAAAGACTGCAAAGCCCCGAGGATCGGGCAAAACTCGATGGGCTTTACGAATGCATCCTGTGCGCCTGCTGCTCGACCTCATGCCCGAGCTATTGGTGGAATTCGGACAAGTTTCTTGGCCCCGCGATCCTCCTGCAAGCGTATCGCTGGCTTGCTGACAGCCGCGACGAAATGACCGGCGAGCGCCTTGATGAGCTGGAAGATCCTTTCCGTCTCTATCGCTGCCACACGATCATGAACTGCTCGAACGCTTGCCCCAAGGGCCTATCTCCCGCCAAAGCCATCGCGGAAGTGAAGAAGATGGTGGTGGAGCGGCACCTCTAGGCGCATGGATACACCCGCGTTCGTGAGCGAGCCCGACCCGGAGCATCCCGGCTGGCTGACCTGGCAGTTGCGCGACGAACGTCGCTACAACACGCAGATTCTTGGCAAGCTGCTGGTCCGCCCTGGAGACAAGGACAAGGCATGGGTGCGCATGTTTCCTGAACTGCGCCATTCCAATTTCTCCGATAGTCTTCACGGCGGCACTGTTCTTGGATTCATCGATGTCGCGCTGTTCGGTGCTGCGCGCATCTTCGGTATAATCGATGTCGGGCCGGCTGTGACAGTCGATCTATCGGTCCAGTTCATCGGCGCGGGCAGGATCGATATCCCACTCGATGCCGAAGTCGAGCTACTGCGCGAAACCGGTCGACTTCTTTTTCTACGCGGCCTCATTGTGCAGGGCGAGCAAAGGGTCGCAGCCTTCTCGGGCACGATCAGGAAGCCGACCAAGCGGTGACCGGTGTCCTCGAACGCTATCAGGCTCTTGTGGCTGCGGGCGAACTTCGTCCAGACCCGGAACAGCGCGCGGGCGCCGAACGCCTGAACCGCCTGCAAGATGAGCTTGAGTCCGTGCCGCCGCGAGGCAGCCTGCTCTGGCGGCTTGGCCGCGGAAAGCCGCAGGCTCCAAAGGGCGTCTATCTGTGGGGCGGAGTCGGGCGCGGAAAGTCCATGCTGATGGACCTTTTTCATGACTGCCTCCAGATCAAACGCAAACGCCGCGTGCATTTTCATGAATTCATGATCGAGGTTCATGACCGGCTCAGGCGCGAACGGCTGAATGAGCGCGGCAACCCGATCGAGCCGGTCGTGGCCGCGATTGCCGAAGAAACTCGCTGCCTCGCCTTTGACGAAATGGTCGTCAACAATTCGGCTGATGCAATGATCATGTCACGCCTTTTTACCGGGCTGGTCGATGCGGGCGTCACGCTCGTCACCACATCGAACCGAGCGCCCGATCAGCTATACAAGGATGGCCTTAACCGAGAACACTTCCTGCCCTTCATCGCGCTGATCCAGAACCGCCTTGACGTCGTGCCGCTCAACGGGCCGACCGATTACCGGATGGAGCGCCTTTCTGGTGTGACGACGTGGCATGTTCCGAACGGATCCGACGCGACTGCCGCGGTTCGCGAAGCCTTTTTCAAGCTGACCGACTATTCACCGGAGGATGCAGCGCACGTGCCAACCGAGGAGATCGACGTTGGCGGAGGGCGCTTGCTTCACGTACCCAAGAGCCTGAAGGGCGTTGCGGTGTTCTCGTTCAAGCGACTGTGCGCCGACGCGCGCGGCGCCTCTGACTATCTGGCCATTGCCCGGCGCTATCACAGCATCTTCATTGTCGGCATCCCGAAGCTAGGCCCCGAAAACCGGAACGAAGCGGCGCGGTTCGTGACGTTGATCGACGCACTTTACGAAAACAAGGTCAAGCTGATCGCAACCGCCGATGCGCGCCCGATCGAACTCTATGCCACAGGGGACGGCCGCTTCGAATTCGAACGCACAATCAGTCGCCTTTCCGAAATGCAGAGCCAGGACTATCTTGCGCTGGGCCATGGGGAGTCCTGATCGTGGCCGGCCCGACTCCCTCGCTATTGGAGCCCCTGATGACCGACACTGAACGCACCGCCCTCAGCAAGGTTCCTGCCGTCACGCTCGGTTTCTGGATCATCAAGATCCTTGCAACGACGCTGGGTGAAACGGGAGGCGATACAGTCTCGATGACGATGGATCTGGGCTATCTGGTCGGGACCGCGATCTTCCTGTCTGTGCTGCTTGTCCTGATGTGGTGGCAGATTAGCGTGCGGCGATTCCATCCCTTCCTTTATTGGGCAACGATCATTGCCTCGACCACGGCGGGCACCACGATGGCGGATTTCGCCACCCGATCAATGGGGATCGGCTATACCGGCGGCTCGGTGTTGCTGCTTGCCTGCGTGCTGGCTTCGCTTGGCCTGTGGCATTGGTCACTTGGGTCAATTTCGGTCGACACTGTCCGGACGGCCAAGGCCGAGACCTTCTACTGGATAACAATCACCTTCTCTCAAACGCTCGGCACCGCGCTGGGGGACTGGGCGGCGGATACTGGCGGGCTTGGCTATGCGGGTGGCGCTGCGCTTTTCGGGGCGGGCCTCGCGGTGCTGGCCGCGCTCTATTTCCGGACGAAGACCAGCCATGTCCTGCTCTTTTGGCTGGCCTTCATTCTGACCCGACCGCTCGGCGCGACGGTGGGTGACTTTCTGGACAAGCCGATCGATCATGGAGGGCTGGACTTCAGTCGGCCGCTGGCGTCGGCCGTCCTGGCAGCGGCGATTCTCGCCCTGATCCTGATCCTGCCGCAGCGGGCGGGGGAGCATCCGCGCACCCCTTGAAACCCGCACCCCGCCGTCCCATCTTTGCTCCATACCGGCGGTAACACCCCGCCGAGGATGGAACTTCACATGATTGATGTACGCCCTTTCGGTGGGCTTGGAGCGGCCGATCACGGCTGGCTCAATGCGCGCCACCATTTCAGCTTTGCCGAATATCAGGATCGCGCCCGGATGGGCTGGGGCGCGATCCGCGTCTGGAATGACGACGAGATTGCCGCGCAACAGGGCTTTGCCCCGCACCCCCATCAGGACATGGAAATCATCACCTATGTCCGTGCCGGCGCGATCAGCCACAAGGACAGCCTGGGCAATTCCGGGAGGACTCCAGCAGGCGATGTGCAGGTGATGAGCGCAGGCACCGGCATCCGGCACTCCGAATTTAATCTTGAGGACGAACTCACGACCTTGTTCCAGATCTGGATCATCCCCGACACGGCCGGAGGGGCACCGGCCTGGGGACAGCGCGCGTTTCCCAAAAACGATCGTGCCGGACAATGGGTTGTGCTGGCCAGCGGCTCCTCTGAAGCCGACGATGCGCTGTGCATCCGTGCCGATGCGCGGGTGCTTGGCGCGACCTTGAAGGAGGGCGAGACGCTGACCTATGACGGGGATGCGGCGCGGCATCTTTACCTCGTTCCGGCAACAGGCGCGATCACGGTCAACGGGGTCGCAGCGCACGCACGCGACGGCATTGCGATCACTGGCCTCGAAAGCATCAGCATCACAGCGATCGAGGAAAGCGAACTGGTGCTGGTCGACGCGCGTTAGGCTCGCTAAGCTAGGCGCATCACACAGTCACGGAGAGTTTGATGCGCCTTTTGCCCTTGCTGCTTGCCACGTCCCTGCTACCGACCCCTGTCCTTGCCGCGACCGACTGGCACGCCGAGGCGCGCTCGATCCTCGAAAAGGCCATTTCGATCCCGACGGTGCAGGAGCGCACGGACAGCCGGGTCAATGAGCTTGTAACATACCTCAAAGGCAAGTTCGAGGCGGCGGGCATCACCGACATCGTGGTCAAGCCCTATCTCAACACCCAGGCAATGATTGTGCGCTGGCCTGCTGCGGGCAAATCAAAGGCGAAACCGATCCTGCTCCTCGGCCATATGGATGTCGTCGAGGCCAAGCGCGAGGACTGGTCCGTCGATCCATTCCAGCTGGTTGAGAAGGACGGCTATCTTTACGGCCGCGGCTCGACCGACATGAAGAATGGCATCACGGCAATTACCACAGCCCTGTTGCGATTGAAGGCCGAGGGATTCAAACCGAAGCGTGACATCATCGTCCTGTTCACCGGCGATGAGGAAACCGGGGGCGAGGGTGCCCACCTTGCCGCGACCGAATGGCGCAAACTGGTGGATGCCGAATATGCGCTCAATGCCGATGCGGGCGGCGGCGCGTTCATGAAAGACGGGACCTCGGTCGGCTTTGGCCTCCAGACCTCGGAGAAAATGTATCAGAGCTTCAGTTTCACGGTGCGCAATCCCGGCGGGCACAGCTCACGACCCCGGCCCGACAACGCGATCTATGAACTGGCTGCGGGCTTGAAGAAGCTGGAGGCCCATCGCTTCCCACCCGCGCTCAACGAAACCACCCGCGCCTATTTTACCGCGCGCGCGACCCAGGAAAAGGGAGCGCTTGGCGATGCGATGCGCCGCTGGCTCAAGAATGAGAACGACCAGCAGGCCGCCGATTTCATCGAAGCCGATCCGACCGAAGTGGGCGGCACCCGTACACGCTGCGTCGCAACCCGGCTCGAAGGGGGGCACGCCGACAATGCGTTGCCGCAGCTGGCGCGGGCAACGGTGAATTGCCGGATCCTGCCCGGTATCGCGGCGAAGGACGTGCAGGCTGACCTGCAGGCGACGGTGGGTGACGGGGTTATTGTCTCGCCGATCAAGGAGAGCACGCCGTCTCCGGCCTCACCGCTCCGCGCCGACGTGGTGAAGGCCTATACCGACTCGATCCACGCGCGGCATCCCGGTACGCTGATCATTCCGCAAATGTCCGCCGGGGCGACGGATGGGCTGTATCTTCGCGCCACCGGCATGCCGGTCTATGGCGTCGACGGGACCTGGATCGTCATCCCCGATGACGAGCGCGCCCATGGCCGCGATGAGCGGGTGCCGGTCAAGAGTTTCAATGACAATCTCGATCATTGGCACGATATGCTCGCCAAGCTGGCGGGGTAACAGGCCGCCCCGATTGCCAGAGCCGGGAATCGTGCAGGCACGCCGAAGCGCCATTTTGGGGTCGAAGCGAAGCAAAAATTGCAGCAGCTTCCGACAACAAAGTTGCCGTTCTTACGACTGCTAGCCGCCCTCGTTAGCGGACGTCAGCTGGTCGCCGTGCTAGCGGCAGGACTTCCCTGATCATAAAATCGTTGAAGGCCTCCGGTTCTTCGAATGGGGGTGAATGAGCTGACTGCTCAAACCATTTGAACTGCTTCAAAGGAGCTTCAATTTTCTCGAAATATTCGTGCGCCAGATCAGCATCGGTGTTGCGATCATGTCGACCAGCAACGATGAACACCGGCACCGCGAAGCGTGTTGCCTTCCTCATCCAGTCAAATTTATCAACTTCAGGTTGCAGCGCGTTCAATGAAAAATCGATACCCGCTTTGAACTTAACCCCATCATACCATGTCATTTCACTAGCTTTGTAAGAGGTCAACATAAGCTGGAAAAGTGACGTTGGCTTGTGCCAAGCGCCACCGAATTTTTCGAGCCAGCCGCGCTGTATGAGGAGCGATTCAACTGGATAGGGCGGTGGCCCGATCGTTTTGAGTTCCGCCAGCGCTTTAACCTCGTTCCGCTTTTTGGCCTCCGCAAGCGTAAAGGCATACGTTCGGCGCTCACCTTCGTCCGCGTTCGCAATCTGCCCAATCCCAACATAGACAGAAACCTTCTCGGGATGGGCTTGGGAATAGGCGACGCCAATGTTCGTACCCCAGCTATGCCCGGCCAGCACAACCTTATCCGCGCCGAAACGACGCTCTACGATGTCGACAAGCTGGTCAAGATCCGCAACGAACTGTCCAAGGTTCATCGACTCGATCGGTATGTTGGATGAGTAAGAGCGCCCAGTCCCGCGCTGCGTCCAATAAACAACAACGAAATGATCCTCTAACGCGGCATTATGGTATCGCCACATCCCTGTCGCATCCATACCGGGACCGCCGTGGAGCCAGATCAAAATGGGCGCTTTGGCGTCACGACCCCGAATCGTGATGGACTGCGCGACGCCACCCAGCGCCACCCTTTCCATCGTTGCGACACTGCCTTGCGCGGTTCTGCCGGCGCGGTCGCGAAAGGAAGGGGTGCTGCCATAGCGGCCCTGATAAAGGTATGCGGCCAACCCCACCAAAATCGCGATAATAAAAAGTCGCTTCCGCATATTTCAGACAGTATGAACAAACGACGCGTTTGCCTATCAGGAACTTAAAAACCGCCGTTCCGGACTCCACAACCTTTCGGTCATTCACCAAAGCCAATCCCGGTTCGTCCATCAGTGTCCGTCACCTGACATCTCTCATCCGATTGGCCCCGGCTTTACCGTGTCCACCAACCGAAACCCGATATGGTCCGTTCCCAGCCCGCGTTCCTGGAACTGGCGCGCTGCTGGGCGGTAACGGGCGCAGTAGTTGGCGGCACAGAGGTAGGAACCGCCTTTGATGATGTTGACTGGCTCACTCGCGTCGGCGCGGGATCCGGCCGCGCTTGTCCATTCCCAGACATTGCCGATCATGTCGTACAATCCAAAATCATTGGGCTTGAAACAGCCAACCGGCGCGCGGCCGATATAGCCGTCTGTATTCAGGTTCTTGACCGGGAAGACGCCTTGATAATAGTTCGCCTGTGGTTTGCCTGCTGTGTCCACTGGTTCCGGCACGGAGGCCGCCCCCGCACGCGCGGCATATTCCCATTGCTCTTCGCTCGGCAATCGCTTGTCCGCCCATTTGGCATAGGCCTCCGCGTCCTGATACGCGATCTGGACGACAGGCTCCCGCTCATGCCCGGCAATTGACTCCTTCGGTCCGGACGGATGCCGCCATTGTGCGCCTGTTTCCCACCGCCACCAGCGCGGGTCCTCCAGCGAGGGGACACTGAACACCGCGGAACCGGGGACGAGCATCTCCGGCGGGGCGCCCGGCAAGGCGGGCGGCTTACGTTCGGCCATTGTCGTATACCCCGTCCCCTTCACAAAGGCGGCAAATTCAGCATTGGTCACTTCATGGGCATCCATCCAGAAGCCCTTGACCAAGACCGTGCGCGGCGGCCCTTCTTCCGAGTAGCGCGGAGTATCGCCCATCGTGAAACGCCCACCGGGCACCCAGAGCATAGGATTTTCGGCCAGGCCCTTACATGTCTCCACCACCTCGGGCGATCGGGCTGGAGTGCAGGAAGCCAGCGCCAGAATCGCGATCGGCAATCCAATGCGCCACATCAGGTCGGGCTTACGGCAGGCAATGCGAAGCCGTTCATAACGACATGCTGGGACGTTCGGCCATTCTTGCTCTCGATGCGAGCAGGTTGGCGTGATCGTCGCGCGGCGTTACGCGGACGGCGCGGGCGAAATCGATCGCAACAACCGCTGTGATGTCGGCAAGACTGAAGCGATTGGATGCAACAAATTCCCGCGCGTCCAATCGAAGGTTTAGCATGTCGAGGAACGTCGCAAGTCGCGCAAGTCCGCGTTCGGCCAAAGCGGGGATCTGCGGATAATTGTGCGGCCCCGGCAGCGCGCGTTCTTTCATCGCCGGGTTGCTGTTCCTCAGAGCCTCGGCAATGGGCATCAAACCGTCGCTCTCAATCTTTGAATTCCAGCTTGCGATTTCGGCCTTTTCGAGCGCACTAGTGCCAAGCAGCGGCGGATCCGGGACCATGGCTTCGGCCCAGGCGGCGATTCCAGCATTGTCGGTCAGAACCGTCCCGTCATCGAGCCGGAGGGCTGGTATTGTGCAATTCGGGTTGATCGCGCGATACGCTTCGCCCATTTGTTCGGCCTTCATCATGTCGATGATGACCGTGTCATGCACGATGCCTTTTTCCGCCAGCACGATGCGCGCGCGGCGCGGACTGGGAGCTTTTGGAAAATCGTAGAGAGTTGTCACGGAATACCGCTCCTCAGGGCATGAGAGTCAATTTTCGGGTTGTTGTTGGCACTTCAATTGTCAATATGTTCGTTTACGAATCCGGCAGGCGCGCCATTGCGTCTTCGAGCAGGCGGCGGACCACGGCGCCGGCGTCGTCAACAGTCAGTTCCTGATCATGACGCAACAACCGCCATGTCTGAAAACTGAGGATCACATCAAGCCCCCGGACCGCCGTAAAATCCGCCTTTATGGACGGCGGGAGTTGCGCCTCGACAGTGCCGCTTTCGAGGCGCAGCATGCGTCGATAGTCCTGCATCAGAAATGCTGATTGAAACCGCTTGAGATTGGCGGATATCCGGTAGGGAAGGATTGTCTCGAAAACCGTGGCCCGCCGG
>JANLST010000230.1:0-3310 GCA_031362505.1 Sphingomonadales bacterium | reverse complement strand
CGTCCATCTTCTCTGCAAAATCGAACAACGCGGCGGGATCCCCCCGCTTGAGCTCCAGTTCCACCTCGCACACGGGCGTCTGCCTGTCGTCTGAGGTAATCATGCCGCGATCCAGGACCAGCTCAAATTCGGAGCGGTCTTGAAGGACAGTCCATGTCCGCCGCTCTATCTGCATGTCGAATTGGGAAAAGAGCGTGCCCGATCGTTCGCCCAGAAGTGCCTTTATCGGCGTTCTGTCGTCGATCATCGGTGTGACCGACTTTGTAGCGTGCTCCCATTCCGAGCGAACGAACAGGCCAGCCGCAATCGCGCCCTCTCCCTTCACTGTTTGCTTGCGCTTGCCGCCACATTCTCTGATGCGCAGCGAAAATCCGGACTTGGCCAGAAATCCATCCGGTGTGTCGAAATACGAGGTGTGCTGGTCTGCCGATACGGGATCGCCGAGCAATAATCCCGACGCTTCGAGCGCTTTTGAACCTTCGACAGAAAGTTCAACCTTGAGTTCAACCTCCTTTGCCATCTGCAAGCCCCACCCATTTTCTCACCCGGTCGGAATCCGACAAGACCTGTGAGGGTAGCACAGAAACTGACCAGCTCCAAACTGCGTCGCGTTCAGATAGGGCGCTTCCAATTTGTTTGCGCTCAAGCACTTGGCTGCCGGCCCGACTTCAGATTCGCTATTTCAATGCGGGGATCGCCGCACTTGGGAGCGATACATTCAAAATCCGCGCAAGTGTCGGAGCGATGGCACGCATGTCAATCTCACCGAAATCACGTCCTTTGGCGATCCTTGGTCCCATGATCATGAACGTCGAGCGCATGGTGAGCGCACTTGGAAAATACCCGTGCATTCCTTTAGATCGCGACATTCGCACGACTTCGCCCGCCGCGCCCTTGAAGCCGCCACTCATCGCACCGGGAGCCAGATCGATGTAGAAACTGGCCAGAGGGTTACCGCGCATCGTAGCGATCTCTGGTCGTTGAATTATCGACGCGATTTGCATTTTTGGATCGCCCTTGAGGCGATCGAGCAGCATGCTGACACGCGCTTGAAGTGCACTGTCATCTGGCTTTGCCAGGACCACGGCAACCGAGCCCCCTGAAGGCCACGGCATTGCCTGCCAGTCAGCAATCTTGCCGTCTGCATCAAGGCTGATGAGCTTTTCGTCAATGAAAGCGCGAAAGAAATCGATCTCGACCGTGGTCGCCGCAAAGCCATGGTCGCTCACCAGTGCGATCACCGCATCCGGGTGAGCAGTGCGCTCGGTAGCGATCAGCTTTCCGACTATTGCATCAATCCGCTCAAGCACGGCATGGGCTTCCGGTGTATCGGGCCCGGACACATGCTGCTGATGATCCAGCCCGGTGAGATAGACTGTTGCGAAGTCAGGCTTCTGATCCTTGATAAGTTGTTCGGCAAAAATGCCGCGGTTCTCGTCAGCTTCGATCGACTCGTCGATACCCTGCACATAGGAATGGCCGACCTCCGTTTCGAGGCGATCAATGAGGCCAGGCGTTGCCAGTGCTTTCATAAGGCTCAAGTCGTCTGGATGACCGGTCCGCCAATATTGTGGAAGGTTCCATCGAATCGACGATGCACCGACACTCACGGGCCAAAAGACATTGGCCACCGAAAGGCCAGCCTTGCTCGCCGCGTCCCACAGCGTTGGCACCTTGATGTCGCGTGCGTACCAAAACCATCCGCTCTGGTTGATCGCCTTGGGATCAAATGTCGTGTTATTGACGATGCCATGCTTGTCGGGCCCCACTCCAGTGATGAGCGTCGTGTGGCTGGGATAGGTAACGGTAGGGAGTATGCCGACCACACCGCTGGCATAGCTGCCTTCCGCCAGGAAGCGACGCAGGTTCGGAATCTTCAGACCGCGCTTATCCGCTTCAATCACGTCTCCGGGGCGCAGCCCGTCAACCGAAATCATCAAAACCGGCTCGGCACGTGCCACACCCGGCGTGATGCTCAAAAGCAACATCACACCGGGCAACAGGGCTTTATGCATCAGAAGCCAACTTTCAATGTGGCGAGGAACTGTTGCGGCGCGCCTGCGAGAAGTGTCTGATTGTCACCGCTGTTCCCGAAACCATTCGATCCTAATGTCGAGACATACTGCTTGTCGAACAGGTTTGTCACGTTGAACTGGACTTCAGCCTTTCGAAGACCGGCAATATCGAACCGGTAGCCAAGCGTCGCATCGACAAGCGCTCGTCCGGGAACCGATTGGTCGTTGAGATAGGTGAAGTAGCGTCTGCTGATATAGTTCACCCCGACTCGTCCGAAAAAGCTTTTGCTTTCATACCCAAGATCAGCCTTGATCAGATGCTTTGGGGCGTCAACCACGGTTTTTCCGGCGATTGCGGCAAGGACTGTGCCGACAGCGTTGACGACGTTGTCCCGATATGTCGCGTCATTGTAAGCATAGGACAGGAAGGCGTTGAATCCCGATCCCAGATTGTAGCTGGCCACGGCTTCGACACCGACCGAGCGTACGCCGCCAACATTTTGCAACACCGCAGGATTGCCGACAATGCCTGCACCATTGGTGATGCCCAATAGGCGGTTGCGGAAGTTGACGAGATAACCACCTATCGAGCCGCTGAACGCCCCGCTTTTGAAACGCGAGCCGATTTCATACGTGTCTGACGCTTCCGGTTTCAGCGTGCCCTTGATCGCATCGAACCCGGCCTGTGTCGTCGAAAATGGTCCGGCAGTGAATGCTGACACGAATGCCTGGGTCGATTGAGAAAAGCTTGCATAGAGTTCAAACATATCGCTGATCTGGTAATTGATACCAACACTTGGCTGGAACCAGTCGGTGGTTTTGATATTGCCCGCGGCGCGACCGCCCTGGATTACTGGCGAGGCGCTGTTCTTTACGCTGAAGCCCTTCCATCCAATGTCGATGGTCGCGGCGCCGAGCTTGATCTTGTCCTGGACATAATATTGGACAATGTCGGTGGTGTAATCAAATTCCCACTGTGTAAAAAATGGATTGGTTTGGAAGTCCAAAGCTGAACGGCCAGGCGTTGTGCGGCTGGTGAGCCCGTAAAAACGCCGCGCCTGATGAAAATCGTTTCGCTCATACCAGCCGCCGACGGTCAGGTTGCTCCAGCCGAGATCGGCCCTGATGTCGCCGAATGCGCCTTTGCGCTTGATATCATATTCGGTTGTGCGAACTGAAATGGGCGCGCCAGAGGGTGAGGGCACATAGGGAGTGAACCAGGTTCCCTGCCCATGATTGTCATGATAATAGCCTTTGAGCGCAAAGTTGATCTTGTCGCTGAGCGGCACTTCCAC
>JANLST010000218.1:0-3940 GCA_031362505.1 Sphingomonadales bacterium | reverse complement strand
GTCTTTGGGCCGCCGCCGAATCGCCCGGTGAGCAGGCCGCCATGGACGAGGCCCGGTTGTTCTACGTCGAGGTTGGATCTGACTTAGAACTGGCGCAAATCATTAACCGCAGACGGGTCGACTTCCGGCATGGGTCTAATTCCGAGGCCTAAAATTCGGGTCTTTTCTGGAGGCAGACCTTGGCCGACCAGTGCGTCAAGGGATCGCTCGCTGGGCGATGCCGTCAAGGTCGTGCAATAGCGACCGATCCGCGCCGCATTTGCAATCCGTTCAGGCTCGGATCCGTGAAATGTCATGATGACAGGTATCTTCAATCCGATTGTTGCCAACCGCGCAACCAGCGCAGGCGCAGTTTCGTGAGCATGAATTAAATCCGCCCCAGCGGTTTTGAGGAACTTCCTGAGCGCCGCCGCTGCTTGTATCAGTGAGAATATTCTTCGCACGGAACCATCATGGAAATGCCCGGTCACTCCCCACATGGGCAGAGAGACAGTTTCGTCATTATACTGACTGTCAAAGAAGAATCCGGGCTGCCCCGCAAAAATTACCCGATGCCCCTTTGCGCGCAACCATCGCGACAAATCCACCACATGGGTCTGGATTCCGCCTCCTTCGACAAAATCCGTGCAAAGCTGAACAACACGCAACAAATGGCCTCTTCTCAATCAATACTAGTCGCGATGTAGCCGCCCCAGAAGAGTTTGTGAATTGTCCCACAGCTTCACGCCATCGCCGTATGACACGCCGGGCGTGTGTTTGGACAGGGTCTTTTTGGCTACCAGCCCAAACCCGTAAGGATTGTCCCAATGAGAAAGAACCGGCGCGGCAAATCCATTTTCATGAAACCAGCGCGCCACTTCGATTGGATGATGATAGGAACGCCACCTGCAGGTGAGGTCGTCAAATGCGCTCACGACATATTCCCGCAATGGGATCTGCGCCTTTGCATTTAGCAGCTGGTTGAGGCCACGTACCAATCGGGCGTAGACGTGCACGATCGCGTCTTGCATGAGGGGCGGCAGCCGCGACGTAATCCATCTCATCGCATCATAGATTGGCACCTTGATCATCCGCCCGGCAAAATTCTCCGGTCGCCGATATAGCCAAACATAAAATTTCCCGCCCGGTTTTACCAACTTGCTTACGGCATCGAACGCCAGGCGCGTGTTTGGCGTATGATGCAAAACGCCAATCGAAATAACCAAATCAAATGTATCAGCGACAAGCGGCGGCAATAGAAGATCGCCTTGAACAAGCAGCATATTCTTGATTTTCTTTCGCGCGGAAGCCTGATGGACGCCAGATGAAAAGTCGATGCCGACCGACATTTGGCTTGATCTTCCGATCCTCTCCGTCAGGGAGCCATTGCCACACCCTGCATCAAGAACAGTCATGGCCTTCAGATCTGCTTCATCCACTTGGGTTTCCATCAGAAACTGCTCGAAGCGCTCCTCTACTGTGTAGCCCCACGTCCGATCGCTCTCGGTATTGAAATGTTCATCCCATTCTCGACTGAAGCTCCAGTCGACAGACGAACCAATAGCCTTCTCACATATTTCCAAAACCCCCAACTCGCTTAGATTTCGGCGATATTTGTCCACAAAATCTCTTGAAAAGGATTTGGACAGGAACACGGGCACACCAAGAAAAACGGGATAACATCGGTTTTCTTCTCGATTTATCAAACACCCGTCGCCGTTCGACAAGAACTTGTGATACTCGAGTGCGCCTGCTCCCAAAGGATCACAAACCGATGAAACGTCCGATGATTCCATTTTGAGCCCCCACTCAAATGATCGTGGTTCACAAAAAAATGATCTTGCGCCTGTATCTTCGCAATTCTTTACCGCGTCACTCGAAAAGAGTGAATTCAAATTCCCAATTCGGCACGATTACTGACAATCCATTCGCGGAAATGCAGGAGCGGCTGCGGATGCAATTTTTCAGTTCACTTAAAAAGCACATGCCGGAACGCTGAAATTACAATGCTCGATTCCACATGCTTCAGGAAAATCTCGGCCATAATCTCGAAAGTATCGCATCGACTGGGATTCCACACCCAAGCACTCAGTGATTGTCTGGAACCAGCGCGTTGCAAATTTGTGCAAAGCCATGCCGCGCAACTTCCCAAGAGCAAGTCTGTCTTATATGCGCTGCAGCATGAGCGATCCGCGCATCTCGCATATTGAACTCGATCAACGCACGATCATCTGGCGCAACGCCGATATCGAGCAGGAGCGCCGCATTGCCATTTTTGACCTGCTGGAAGGCAACAGCTTCGCGCCGCAACGCGCACATGAAGACGGCTATGCTGGGCCATACCGGGTGACCTTGCGGGTCGAGGAAGGGCGGCTGGCGCTCGATATATTCCGCGAGGATCAGACACATCTTGAATCGGTGATCATTGCGCTTGGCCGGTTCCAGCGCCCCATCCGCGAATATTTCGCCATCTGCGACAGTTACTTCCAGGCCGTCAAGCAATCCACGCCTCAGCAGATCGAAACCGTGGACATGGCGCGGCGTGCGATCCACAATGATGCGTCGGAGCTCTTGAAGGAGCGGCTTGCCGGGAAGATCGAGGTCGACTTTGATACGGCGCGCAGGCTCTTCACGCTGATCTGCGTCCTCCACATCAAGGGCTAGCATGATCCGGAAACTCCCCGCCTTGATCCTTGCGTTAGCCCTGCTTGCAGGCCTCGGCTGGCTGGGAGTTTCCCGCTGGACGCCAGGTCGTGAGGCCTATCCCACACAAGGCGTCGATGTTTCAGATATTCAGGGAGACATTGACTGGAACGCGGCCCGCTCTGCCGGGGTGGACTTTGCCTATATCAAGGCCAGCGCGGGGAGCGATGTGCGCGACGGTCGCTTTGCCGGCAACTGGACTGGAACGGCCGCAGCGGGAATCAGGCGCGGCGCTTATCATTTTTTCAGCCTGTGCCGAACCGGGCGCGAACAGGCGACCAATTTTATCGCCCTGGTTCCCAGAGAGGCTGAGGCATTGCCCCCGGCGATCGCACTCGAATTCGACGGCAATTGCGAACAGCGCCCATCTCGCGCGAGCTTGCTCGCCGAAATCGCGACCTTTATCCAGATGGTCGAAGCCCATAGCGAAAAGCCGATCATGATTCAGGTGACACGCGAATTTGAGAACCAGTACCGCGTCAGCGAAGCGCTGAACCGCCCGCTCTGGCTTCGGAGCTTCGGCCTCAAGCCGAGTTACGGCGCACACCCCTGGGTCATGTGGCAGGCCAATCGTTTGCGCCGGATTGACGGGATTGAAGGCCCAGTCAGTTGGAACGTGGTGCGCCCGCAATGAGCGCTGCCCTGCTTGGTGCTGCAAAAGCGGCTGCGACAAACGCTCATGCTCCCTATTCGCAATTTGGAGTCGGCGCGGCGCTACTGCTTGAAGATGGCTCGATCGTCACGGGATGCAATTTTGAAAACGCCAGCTACGGCCTCTCGCTGTGTGCAGAAGCCGTCGCCCTCGCCTCCCTCAACGCGCAGGGCAAACTTCGCCATGTGCGCGAGATCGGGATTGTTGGTGGCACGCTCAAGGACGGCGCGATCAGCGGCACGGCACCCGTTCGCCCGTGTGGCCGGTGCCGCCAGATGCTCAACGAAGCGGCCCAGCTTGCACGAACCGACCTCATCGTCCATTGCGCGTCAGCCGATCTTTCGGTGGTTGAAAAGTATCGCCTTTCCGACCTTTTGCCCTTTCCCTTCGGCCCGCAAGATTTGGGCCTTGTTCAGGACGATTGATGGCCATTCTCTCCGACAAATGGATTCGCGAACAGGCAACCACGAACGGCATGATCGAACCGTTCGTCGAGAGCCAGCGACGGGACAATTGTATCAGTTATGGCCTTTCGTCCTATGGCTATGACGCGCGCGTCGCGGACGATTTCAAGATTTTCACGAATGTTAACAGCGCCATCGTGGA
>JANLST010000217.1:0-5992 GCA_031362505.1 Sphingomonadales bacterium | reverse complement strand
CCTTGGATCTGTCACGATCAACACCTTGCTCCTTGGGGCCTGGTCGGCGCTTTATTACGGAATCAATTTCTACATCATCGTAGAGCAGCAAACCGACCAGCTGGCCGCGCTCGAAAGCCAGGCGACATCCGCCCAGCTGGCGATGTTGCGTTACCAGCTCAATCCGCATTTCCTGTTCAATACGCTCAATTCCATCTCGACGCTCGTCCTGCTCAAACAGACCGAACGGGCCAATGCGATGCTATCGCGTCTGTCCTCGTTTCTGCGCTATACCCTGGTCTATGAGCCGACGGCGCAAGTTACGCTTGCGCAAGAAGTCGAGACGTTGAAACTCTATCTCGAGATTGAAAAAATGCGATTCGAGGAAAGGCTTCGCCCGGAGTTCGAAATCGATACGGCCGCCTCCAAGGCACGGCTTCCATCGCTGCTTCTGCAACCATTGGTTGAAAATGCCATCAAATATGCTGTAACACCGCAGGAGGACGGCGCAGATATCAGCGTCGCAGCGCGACTGATCGGGGATCGCGTGCAGATCACCGTTTCCGACACCGGAAGCGGGTTGAACGGGGCGGTACAACGTCCAAATGACTCAACAGGGGTGGGCCTTGCGAATATTCGCGACCGGTTGGCGCAAGCCTATGGCGAGGATCAGCGCATTGAAGTCGGCAATCAGGCGGGCGGAGGTTTTTCAGTGATGATCGACATTCCCTATCGCGAGCAGGAGACAGCATGACTATTCGGACCATCCTTGTCGATGACGAGAAACTCGCGATCCAGGGCCTGCAATTGCGGCTCGAGGCACATCCCGATGTTGATATCATCGAAACCTGCATCAACGGCCGCGAAGCGATCCGCGCAATCAAGACCCATAAGCCGGACCTTGTCTTCCTCGATATCCAGATGCCGGGATTTGACGGTTTTTCTGTCGTTTCGGGGATGATGGAAGTTGAACCCCCGCTGTTCGTTTTCGTTACCGCCTATTCGGATCACGCGATCCGCGCGTTCGAGGCGCAGGCCACCGACTATCTGATGAAGCCGGTCGAGCAGGAACGGCTTGCCGACACGATGGAACGGGTGCGCCAGCGGCTTGCCGAAAAGCGCGGGGTGGAAGAGGCAGAACGGCTCAAGGAAGCGCTCGCCGAACATGCCCCCGAAGCCCATGACGAGTTTGTAGACACAACCGACACCCTGTCTGCCAACCGCTATGAAAAGATGATCACCATCAAGGATCAGGGCCAGATCTTCCGCGTCGAGGTGGACAGTATCGAACGGATCGACGCCGCTGGTGACTATATGTGCATTTATACCGGCGGCGAAACGCTGATCCTGCGCGAGACCATGAAGGATCTCGAAAAACGCCTCGACCCACGAAAGTTCCAGCGGGTGCATCGCTCGACCATCGTCAATCTCGACCTTGTCAAACAGGTCAAGCCGCACACCAATGGGGAATGCTTCCTCGTGCTGGACTCAGGCGCGCAAGTGAAGGTCAGCCGCAGTTACCGGGATGTGGTAGCGCGGTTCGTTCACTAGGATTTGGTATCGCCTTTCTTGCGTCGCGCGTTGTTCGAATAGAGCAAAGCGGCGACGATTGCGGCCGAACCGATGCCGATTCCAATGCCGGCCTTGAGCATATTCGCCCGGCGGCGGCTTTCATCATCGTCGATCTTGTCTTCGGGAGTGGATGGTTTGCTATCTTCAGTCATTTGCGTGTCCTGCCAATCGGTCATTGTCGCGCGGCTATGGCGACACTCTATCAATTCAGGACCGACAGGCCAAGCGACGCCATCTAAAAATGGAGCGACTTAGGCCGAATTCCTGAAAACTGTTATTCGGAAGATGCGGCAATCTCGGACAAAAAATTGCTATCCAGAACGCGTATCTGCCCGTGTTCCAGCGCGATGACCCCGGCATCTGCCCATGCCGAAAGCTGGCGATTGATATTTTCGCGGCTCATCCCGGCAAAGCTGCCAAGCTCGGTCTGGCTCAGGTCGAGCCGCAATCGCCCGTCCGGGTTACCCGACAGGGTCAGCCGCTGGAGAAAGCGTGCCAGCCTTGGCCCTGATGCAAAGGCGCGGTCGCTTTCGACAGTGTCGTTGGTCTGACGCAACCGGCGAGCCAGTTCCTTCAGCAGGCGCCAGGCCACCCCCGGTTGCCGTTCAACGAACGCTTCGAACGCCGCCCGCGTCAGTCTCAGATAGCTGCCGGCTGACAAGGCAATAACCGAAGCCGATCGCCCTCCCCCGTTGAGCACGGCGATTTCGCCCAGCACCGCACCGGGATCCGCATAGTCGAGCGTGATTTCCCGTCCGTTCTGGGCGACCATTGTGACTTTGGCGTTGCCGGAAAGCAGGATCAGGAGTTGATCGCCAGGGTCCCCCTGCAAGAGCAGGGTTTGCCCTTTCTTCATGTCATGGCGACTCGAAAGTGCGAGCAGATCGGTCAGCTCGTCAGCGCGACACGCCGCGAACAGTGATCCGTCGGGCAGAATGGCAGCGAGTTCGGCCGCGTTCATGATGACCCTAAAAGACGCGCAGAGGCGTCAGCGCGCACGCTTTCGAGAGACCCAGCCCCCGCTTCATCGCAGGATAGGCCCGCACGGTTGCGGCCGTCATCGCCAGTTCAAGACGGACGTTGCGGCCATAAGTTGCTTCGATCGCATCACCGAGGACGAACGCCTCGGCAGACTGCCGGCCAATCGCAGCGCCAAAGACGAACGCGGTCTTGAGATCGCCGTCAGGCGGTTCGGCGGCCAATGCTGCATTGACGAGGACGCTATCAACCCCGTCACGCACCGCGCCTTCTGCGGCAGTCAATGCACACGGGCCACAATCCTCGACAAGGGTCGCTCCGATCCGGGCCATATGAAACAAGTCAGCCGGTGCTTCGTAGCGGTGCATCGTCGCGGGCATGAAGTGTTTGAACTTTTCAAGCGCATGGCCGGGTGCGGCTGCCAATTCACGAATATATTCAGATTCGCCCGGCGTCATTTTTTCAATCGCTCCAAGGAAAAACGACCTGGGCACGCCAGCAGGAGAAATATGCTGTTTCGCAAAAAGTATGCCGAGCGCGCCCAAAACCAACATGGGCGGCCCAATCACACCGGGTGCATCCCGCCAGAATATATCTGGCGCACAGACGCCGGTCACCATTTCCCAGATATGGAGCGATCCATGAGCCGAAAGCCAAAGACTTCCGGCAAAAGCCGCGAGCCAGCGTGTCGCCAGATTGGGGAGTGCAAACGCCAGCACCGAGCCCGAAGCGAGGTAAGCGAGCCCGATGTCACGAATGAAATGCTGGTTCGGTGGCCCGGTGAACTTCACGGTCCCGACGGCCTGATACCATCCGAACGGATCCCAAAGCATGAAGCCGCCATTGAGCAGCGCGAAAAGCGCAACCAGCCCGACAAGAAGTTGAGCGAAGCGATCCAATACGTCCGGCTTACCCATCATTTCCTCCCTACTGGTATTGGCGACGGAGTCCCGAGAAAGCGCGGAGCGGGGCCGGGTTGGTCAATTCCATCGATACTGACAAACGTACCCCGTTCAACATTGTGCGGATGCCTGAGCGCATCCGCCATCGACAGGACAGGCGCGAAGCAGATGTCGGTTCCTTCCATGATCGCGCACCATTCGGCGCGTGGTTTGGACTTGAACACGTCTGTGAGTTTCGCCTTCAGCGCAGGCCAGGCCGCCTTGTCCATTTGCGCATCAAAGGCGGGGTCGGTGAGTCCAGCCTTTTCACGCAACAAGGCATAGAATTGGGGTTCTATCGAGCCGATCGAGATGAACGTGCTGTCTGCGCATTCATAGGTGTCGTAAAAATGTGCGGCGGTATCGAGCATGTTTACACCGCGCGTGTCTTCCCACATTCCATTGCCGCGGAATCCCCATTGCATGGCGTGGATCACGGCCGCGCCATCGGTCATCGCGCAATCGATCACCTGCCCCTTGCCGGTTCCTCGCGCATTGAGGATTCCCGCGACCATTCCAAAGGAAAGCATCATCCCGCCCCCGGCGAAATCCCCAATCGCATTGGTCGGCGGGGTCGGTTTTTCGGTCGGGCGGCCATAGCCGTGAAGGTTCCCGGAAATCGAAATATAGTTGATATCGTGGCCCGCAGCCTGCGACAGCGAGCCATATTGGCCCCATCCCGTCATGCGCCCGAACACCAGTTTCGGATTGTCCGCGAGCAGAACATCCGGCCCAAGAACGAGCCGCTCCATGACGCCGGGGCGAAATCCTTCGATGATTCCATCGGCTGCTCTGGCCAGTTCGCGCACTGTTGCAATGCCGTCAGGAGATTTGAGATCCGCCTCAATCCGTTCACGATTGCGGCCCAGGACATCGCGGCCAACCGCATCGCGCGATCCCTTGCGCGCAATCCGAATCACGCGCGCGCCATGATCGGCCAGCATCATTCCGCAAAAAGGGGCCGGGCCTATGCCCTCCATTTCAATAATGGTCACCCCGTCGAGCACACCGGGCATAGTCGCATTCTCCCATTCAACAACGTGCATCTGGAGCCTAGCTTTGATCACCCGTCAAGAGGCAGGGCTTGATTGCATCCTAGCACAGGCCTATCCGCCGCCCAGTTACAGGTGCTTCGCAAGAAGCTTCAAGGGAAACCGGTGAAAGCCCGGTGCTGTTCCCGCAACTGTGACCGGCGAGCGACGCTCCATTGATCCACTGGGAAGCTCTTTTGGGAGTTTTTTGGGAAGGAGGAGCCAAGCGATGACCCGGGAGCCAGGAGACCTGCTTGTGACAGCCAGTCCTTCGCCCGTGCGGGAAGACGCGGACGATCGGGGTTCTCCTCGCGTGACGGCAGTTTGTTGAACGTCACAGGAGGATACCAGCGTGAAAAATCTCAAATATGCGGCAACAGCAATCGCGCTGGTGCCGGGCGCCGCGTTTGCGCAGGATATCGTCGTCACGGCGAGCGGCTTCGAACAACCACGTGAGCAGGTCGGCCAAGCGATCACGATCATAACTCAGGACGATCTCGAACGAACCCAAGCCTCGGTCATCAGCGACCTGTTGCGCACCGTCCCCAGTGTTGCACTTGCCCGCAATGGCGGTGTCGGTGGCGTCACCAGCGTCTTTATCCGTGGTGGCGATTCCTCACAGACACTGGTTCTGATCGACGGCGTCAGGATCAATGATCCGTCGAGCCACAATGCGGCGTTCGATTTCGGATCGCTTTTGACCGTCAATATCGGTCGAGTTTAAGTGCTGCGCGGGCCGAACTCGGTGATTTGGGGCAGCCAGGCAATCGGGGGCGTGGTCAATGTGCTGACGCTCGATCCAACCGACGCGCTGACGGTCAATACCCGGGCCGAATATGGCTATCGTGGCACTGAACAGGGGACGGCGAATATTTCGGGCAAAAGCGAAATCTTTTCCGGCAGCATCGGTGGTGGCTATTTTCGTACGGATGGTATTTCCGCGCTCGCCGCTGGATCAGAGCGCGACGATTATAAAAACGCCTCGGCCAATGGAAAGCTCAAGATCGCATTGTCGGACGCTATCGGCATCGATCTGCGCGCCTATTACAACAAGGGTAAAGTCCAGTTTGACGATCCGTTCGGCGCGACGCCCGACACCTTTCCCGAAACCGAGAATGAGCAATTCGTGGGCTACGCGGGGGTCAACGCCACCCTGTTCGACGGCAAATTCGCCAACCGGCTGTCTTATAGCCGCACAGACATCGGTCGCATCGGTACCGAACCGAATGTGGCGTTCAGTTTCAACGTCAACGCGCTGAAGGGGACGATAGATCGGTTCGAATATCATGGATCGCTCGCCATCGTCGACGACGCCACTCTGATTTTCGGACTTGAACATGAACGCACCTTTGCCAGCACATTCTTTCCGGCGGGCGGGAGCGTGTCACCCGACAAGGCAAGGGCGCGCGTAACAAGTGGCTTCAGCCAGGTGATCCTGCGCCCCATAAGGGGTGTGACACTGACCGGGGGCGTCCGGCATGATGATTATAG
>JANLST010000208.1:0-2760 GCA_031362505.1 Sphingomonadales bacterium | reverse complement strand
ACCGCGCCCGGCAGGATCGTCCCAAAGTCGAGGTCTTGCGTGCTCGCGATCGCCAGAGGTGAAAGTGTCGTGGCCTTTGTTGGCGCGCCAACCCCGGCCGCAACGACCGGGGAAACCCAGCAAGCCAAGCCAACCAGACCCACTGGCCATAACTTTATGATTGTCCCCTTCATGCCATGAGCGATAGATCGCGGCGCGCTAATGGCCACTCAAGACTCAAGGTTAACAATCCGGTAAGCCCACCACTAAAAATAGGTAACGATGATCTGGAACGTTCCGGAATAGTCGCCCTCCAACTGGTTGGCAGCGACCGCCAGAGTTCCACCGACGCGAAGATCAAGAAGGCCCGCTGCGGTCAGGAACCGCAATGTTGGGCCGTTCAGTGTCAATCCCGTCACATTCATCGAGGCTCCCCCGCCAACACGGTTGAGCACTGGCAGCGGACCGCGGTTGACCTGCACATTTTGCGATGGCCCGCCATATGTGAAGAATTGCGCGGCGCGTGGAGTTCCACCTGCGGCTATCACGCCTCCGGTCACCGAGCGGGCATCGTTCGTTGGATTGATCACGACCGTTCCAGCCAGTGTCGGACGCAACATGGTCCCGAAATCGAGATCCTCCGTGTTGACAATTGAAAGCGGCCGCAGCGTCACTGCCCCGGTATTTCCCGTTGTCCCCGCCGCAATCGCGGGCGCTCCGATCGATACACTGGCAAGCAGTATACTCACAGTGCACGCACTCTTGAGAACGGAATTGGCTATTGTCCCCACGCACCAATCCTTACCTAGTCCACATTACGGTCTAAACACGACGGGTTAAAAAAAGGCTTAGGCGCGGGCGGATTGCGTTGCCCGGCCTGACCGCTAAAGCGGAAGAATGACACAAGCTGCAATTTCACTGGATTCCCTTCGGAAGGTTTACGAAGGCGGTAAGGAAGCGCTCAAGGGCGTCAGTATTGACGTCCCTCGCGGCGAGATTTTTGGCCTGCTCGGGCCGAACGGAGCCGGCAAGTCGACCATAATCAATATTCTGGCCGGTCTTGTGAACAAGACAGACGGGCGCGCCAGCATCTGGGGCTTTGATATTGACGCGCACCCTCGCAACGCAAAGGCATCGATCGGAATCGTGCCGCAGGAAATATTGTTCGATCCGTTCTTTACGCCATTCGAAGCGCTGGAATTGCAAGCCGGACTCTATGGCGTGCCAAAATCGCGCCGACGCTCGATGGAGCTCCTCAGGGCGGTCCACCTCGAAGACAAGGCCGATGCCTATTCGCGCACCCTTTCAGGCGGAATGAAGCGACGTTTGCTCGTTGCAAAGGCCATGGTTCATTCGCCGCCAATTCTGGTGCTCGATGAACCGACCGCTGGTGTGGACGTGGAGTTGCGGCAGCAACTCTGGGCCTATGTCCGTGAACTCAACGCGCGTGGCGTGACTATCGTCCTGACGACCCATTACCTCGAAGAGGCTGAGGAGTTGTGTGATCGGATAGCGATCATCCACAACGGAGAGCTGATCGCGAACAAGCCGACCCGCGAACTGGTTGACATGGCACAGGAAAAAGTCGTTGAAATTACTGTTGATCGCGACCTTGCCTCTGCACCCGCCTCTCCAATATTCGAAAAGATCGAGCTGAAAGCCGCGCGGGTTCTGACGATCACCTACAACAAGGCGCACGCGAATGCCGGTGATGTGCTCGGTGCCGTGCAGGCGGCCGGACTTGGCATCGCCGATGTTTCCACCCGCGAAGCCGATCTAGAGCATGTGTTCCTGAACCTTACCCGGGCCGTCAATGGCTGATCGAGCCCGTTTCGATGTCCTGATCCTCGGATCGGGAGCGGCCGGGCTTACGGCAGCGTTGACGCTGGCGCAGGAATGCAAGGTCGCCGTGCTCGCCAAAGGCGCGTTGTCCGATGGCGCAACCAGTTGGGCGCAGGGCGGGATCGCGGCGGTCCTGGAACCAGGGGATACGTTCGACAGCCATATCGAGGATACGATGGTGGCGGGTGCAGGCCTCAACAATCGCGAAACCGTGGAATTCGTTATCGAGAACGCACCCGGCGCGATTGCGCGGCTCGCGGCTCTTGGCGTGCCCTTCAACCCGGGGGAAGACGAGCAATGGCATCTGACCCGCGAGGGCGGACATTCGCATCGCCGCATCGTCCATGTAAATGACGCGACAGGCTGGGCCGTGCAACAGGCGCTCGAAAAGGCCGCGCATGATCATCCCAACATCACGCTTATACCGGATATGGTCGCGATCGACCTCATCATGGGGCGGCATCAGCAGCGCTTCTCGACGAGCGGACGCATCCACGGCGTGTATGCATTCAACCGCACGACCGGAAAAGTTGAAGCCTTTACTGCGCGTGCAACGATCCTCGCAACTGGCGGTGCCGGGCGGACCTATCTCTATTCGACAGCGCCACGCGGAGCGACTGGCGATGGGATTGCCATGGCATGGCGGGCCGGCTGTCGGGTCTCGAACATGGAATTCATGCAGTTTCACCCGACCTGCCTCTATAATCTCGACGTCAAGAATTTCCTCATTACCGAAGCTGTGCGCGGAGAGGGGGGACACCTCAAGATCCCGAGCGGATATCCTGGGGGGGGCGAACGTTTCATGCCCCGGTTCGACCCGCGCGAGGAATTGGCGCCACGCGACGTGGTGGCACGTGCGATTGATCACGAAATCAAGCGGCTCGGGCTCGACTATGTCCATCTGGACATCAGTCACAAGCCGCCCGAATTCGTCCGCGA
>JANLST010000204.1:0-9626 GCA_031362505.1 Sphingomonadales bacterium | reverse complement strand
GAGCTGGGCCATCTCACGCAGGGTCGAATCGTGGAAGATCACATAGGGCGGCATACCGGCGTCCTCGGCAAGTTCCCGACGTTTTGCGCGCAACGCTTCGAACAGCGGATTCCCGACCGGATTGGCTTGCTGCCCGGGTTTGCGACGGCGTTCGCGCTTGGCAGGGATGACAAGCTGAACACTGGCATCACCCTTGAGGATGGCACGCGCTTCAGGGCCGAACATCAATCCTCCATGTTCGGTGGGGCGCAGCGCATCGCGCAGCATCAGCGCGCGGGCAACCGGCTTGATGAGCGCTGCCTCTTCTCCTGCGACAATGCCAAAGACTGAAAGCCTGTCATGTCCCAGTTTTTCGGCCCGCTCGTTCGCGACGCCTGTCAACACGGCTTCGAGATGTCCGACGCCAAAGCTCTGTCCGGTTCGATAGACCGCCGAGAGGAATTTGCGGGCCGTTTCGGACGCATCGATCGATGCAGGCGTGTTGAGGCAATTGTCACAATTGCCGCAAGTCTCGGGCGGCGTTTCGCCAAAGTGACGCAACAGAACGGCGCGCCTGCAGCCTGCCGTTTCGACCAGTGCACCCAAAGCGGTCAGGCGGGTTCGCTCGCCCTGCAAACGGGAAGGGTCCACTTCGCCAAGCCGCTGCCGCGCTTTCGCAAAATCCTCCGCGCCCCAAAACATATGGGCAACCGCCGGATCGCCATCGCGGCCGGCCCTTCCGGTTTCCTGATAATAGGCCTCGATCGACTTGGGCAGGCCGGCATGGGCCACGAACCGGACATCCGGCTTGTCGATACCCATGCCAAAGGCGATGGTCGCGACCATAACCATGTCTTCCGAAGCGACGAAATCATGCTGGTTCCGCGCCCGCACCTGTGGTTCAAGCCCCGCATGATAGGCGCGCGTCGGCCTGCCGGTTTTCGCAAGTTGCTCGGCCAGCTTCTCTGTCGCCACGCGCGTCTGGGCATAGACGATCCCCGGGCCAGGCGTGTTCGTGACAAGGTCCGCAATTTGCTGCGAGGTGCCCTGTTTGGGAGATAGCGCATAACGGATATTGGGTCGGTCAAAGCCCGCAACGATCATTCCGCCGACGGGAATGCCAAGTTGGGCTAAAATATCACCGCGCGTGTGGGCGTCGGCGGTCGCCGTCAGCGCCAGCCGCGGAACGTCGGGCAGATCGTCCATTAGAGGGCGAAGCAGGCGATAGTCCGGGCGGAAATCGTGCCCCCATTCCGAAACGCAATGCGCTTCGTCGATGGCGAACAAGGCAATCCTGGATTCGCGCAACAACCCGCGAAACTCCTGCCCCGATGCACGTTCAGGCGCAGCGTAGAGAAGATCGAGTTCACCGCGCCGGAACCGGGCGATCGTCTCGTCGCGATTGTCGTCGGCGGACGTCAGGGTCGCAGCCCGAATTCCAATGGCATTGGCCGCACGTAGCTGATCATGCATCAAGGCAATCAGGGGAGAGATTACAACGCAGGTTCCCTCCATCGCGAGCGACGGGAGTTGGTAACAGAGCGATTTGCCTGCCCCTGTCGGCATCACGGCAAGTGTCCGCTCGCCCGCCAGCACCCGGTCGATCACGCGGGATTGCACGCCCCGAAATTCATGGAAGCCGAAAACCGTCTGGAGGAGGGAGAGGACATCGGCCACGGATTTTAACTCTAATTCTGGACCGGGCCCTCGAACTTTTCGATCACCCAGTCTTCGGCCTGCGCGGCTGCGATCCAGTCCTGCATGAAAGGGTGCGCGATGATCGCCTGCATGTACGGCACGGCAAACTGTGCGACAGGAAGCGAGTAGGTAATAAAGCGGGTCACAACCGGCGCATACATGATGTCCGTCGCACCGAATGCACCGAACAGGAAATCCCCGTCACCGCCATAACGTGCACGGGCCTGCGCCCAAAGTTCCATGATCCGCTCGATATCGGCCTTGACCTCTGTGGACGGTTCCTTGGGAGGATAGATTTGCCGGATATTCATCGAGTGCTCACGACGGAGCGCGGCGAAGCCTGAATGCATTTCCGCCGCCATCGAACGCGCCATGGCGCGCGCGCCTTCATCAAACGGCCAGAATTTATCGCCGCCCGACTTCTCATTCAGATATTCGATGATCGCAAGACTGTCCCACACCACCGTGTCGCCATCCCACAGGATCGGCACCTTGCCGGAAGACGGGGCAAACTCGTCATCCTCGCGACGTTTGGTCCATTGATCGTTGTAGAGCGGTACGACCGCTTCCTCAAACGGCAGCCCGGACTGCCTGCAGGCGAGCCAGCCGCGGAGCGACCAGCTGGAATAGGTTTTATTGCCGATAAAGAGTTTGCGCATGGCTCACCCTATCGCCTCAATCACTGCTGCACGCAATTCTGGAATGCCCATGCCCTTCTCACTGGAGGTGAGGATGAGATCGGGATGGGCGGCCGCGCGCTTGCGAACTTCGGCTTCGGTTGCGGCGGCGACTTCAGCGAGTGCACTGGCCTTGATCTTGTCGGTCTTGGTCAGGACGAGGCGGTAGCTGACGGCCGCCTTGTCGAGCATCTCCATCACTTCGCGATCGACATCCTTGAGGCCGTGACGGCTATCAACCAGCACCAGAGTCCGCTTCAGAACCTGTCGCCCGCGCAGGAAATCGTTGATCAGAAAGCGCCATTTCTTGACGACATCCTTGGGCGCTTCGGCAAAGCCGTATCCGGGCATGTCAACCAGCCGGAAGGCGAGCGGATTGCCCACGTCGAAGAAATTCAGCTCCTGGGTCCGCCCCGGCGTATTCGAGGTACGGGCAAGGCTGCTTCGATTGGTCAAGGCGTTAAGCAGCGACGATTTTCCGACGTTCGAACGCCCCGCAAACGCGACTTCGTTGACCGTCGGCTCCGGCAGGAACTCAAGCGCAGGCGCCGATTTCAGGAACGTGATCGGGCCGCTGAATATCTTGCGGGCGGTTTCCAACTGCTCTTCGGTGAAACTCACGTCTTGACCGGTTCTCTGAGCGCCGGATGCCGCGAATAGAGCCACTTCTGCTGTGCGATCGTCAACACGTTGGACATGATCCAATAGAGCTGCAAGCCGGCCGCGAACGGCGCCATCATGAACATCATGACCCACGGCATGATGCTGAACATCTGCTGCTGTATGGGGTCCATCGGTGCCGGGTTGAGCTTGAACTGGAGGAACATCGTAATCCCGAGGATGATCGGAAAAATACCCAGTGCGAGAAAGCTCGGCGGTGTAAAATTCAACAGGCCGAACAGGTTCAACACTGTTGCCGGGTCCGGAGCAGATAGATCGTGGATCCAAAGCGCAAAGGGCTGGTGCCGCATTTCGATCGTCAGCATCAGCACCTTGTACAGTGCATAGAAGACCGGAATCTGGAGGAAGATCGGCAGACAGCCTGCCATCGGGTTGATCTTTTCCTTCTGGTACAGCGCCATCATCTCCTGCTGGAGCTTGGGCTTGTCATCCTTGAAACGCTCCTGCAGCGCCTTCAATTTGGGCTGGACCACCCGCATCGCCGCCATCGAGGCGAACTGCCGCTGGGCGATCGGGAACATCAGGCCACGCACGGTCAGTGTGAGCAGAATGATCGCCACACCAAAATTGCCGACCATCTTGAACAGCCAGTCGAGATAGTAGAAAATCGGTTTTTCGATAAGCTCGAACCAGCCCCAGTCGATTGCCTTGCCAAAGAGGGGAATGCCCAAACTTTCCTCATAGACGTCCAGCGCCCGCACTTCCTTGGCTCCGGCAAAAAAGTGGCTTGTGGCAGAAACGGTCTTCCCGGGGCCGACGATGACCTGTGGTGTCGAGAATTCGGCCTGATAGGCCCCGTTGCCGGAGCGGAAACCGGTGTCGACAACCGTGCCTTTGGCCGGGACAAGTGCTGTCAACCAATAGGTCTCGCCAAAGCCCAGCCAGCCGCCATTGGTAGCGAAGCGCATACCCCCAGTGCCGGCTTCGTCGACATCGGAATAATCAACTTCATAGTTGGCTTTGTCATTGAACGTCCCGATCGGGCCGATATGCATGGTCCAGCTATCCACATCCTTGGAGGGTGCGAGCAGCGATCCTCCCATATGCGCGCCTTTGACACGGCTGACATAGCTGTAGCTGCGTGTGGCGAAAGCGCTGTCCCCTGCGTTGGTCACACTCTGGTCGATGGTGAACATGTAATTTGCATCGACCGAGAGCTTGATGCGGTAAGTCTGGCCGGTGCCATTATCCCAGCTCAGGGTGACGGGCGTCTCGGGCGTCAGCTTGGCGGCGTCAGCGGACCATATCGTGTTGGCGCCGGGTACCGAGGTCCCGTCGCCCGACCAGCCAAAGCCTGCATAGTAGCTGTTGACCGCACCGCTCGGGGAAAGCAGCCGGACGGCAGGCGAACTCTTCTTCACTGTTTCGCGATAAGTGGGCAGGAGCAGATCATCGATCTGTGCACCCTTGAGGTTGATCGAGCCCGACAGGCGCGGCGTTTCAATGGAGACGCGATTGCCAGCGGCCAGGACAGCCTTCACATCGCGCAGCACACGCTTGGGCGCGACTTGCACGGCCGGCGCAAGCGTTCCAGCAGCCGTCACCGTACCCGGCGCAGTCGTTGTCGCGACAGGCGGCTTTGGTTGGGGAAAGAAACGCTCCGAAAGCGCCGTCCAACCGATCAGCACAAGTGCAGAAAGCACGATCGCCAGGATCATGTTACGCTGATTGTCCAAAGTCTGCTTCCTCTAAATCTTATGGAACCGGATCATAACCGTGCCCGCCCCAAGGGTGGCACCGCATGATCCGTTTGGCTGACAACCAGCCTCCTTTGGCCGCCCCATAGCGGCTTACCGCCTCGATTGCATAGGCCGAACATGAAGGCTGGAAACGACACGACGGCGGCAGGATAGCCGATGGCCCCCATTGCCATCCTCGCGCGATGAGGATCAGCAACCGGGCAATCATCGGGTCGCCTTTGCCAAAGCGTTCGCCAGATCCGCCTTGAGAACGGCGAAATCGCGTTCGACGCCGCCTGCACGGCCAATCAGGATGTGATCCGATCCGTTCGCACCATTCGGCGCAATCACCGCTCGCGCGATTTCACGAAAACGGCGCTTCATCCGGTTGCGAATCACGGCGTTACCGATCTTCTTCGTTACCGTAATGCCAAGTCGCATCGCTGCATCGCCATCGTTGCGCTTGCGCACCAACAGAACAAAGCCGGGCGTCGCCACCCGGCTTGCTGCATTGGCGGCCAGGAAATCCGACCGCTTTCTGATCGAAATCAGGCGGAGAGTTTCTTGCGGCCGCGAGCACGGCGGGCGCGAATCACTGCGCGGCCGCCGACCGTCGCCATCCGTGCGCGGAAGCCGTGACGGCGGGCGCGAACCAGATTGCTCGGCTGAAAAGTGCGCTTCATCGGTCATGTCCTTGGTAAATCATCTTAAACAAAAAACGGCCGCCCGCGAAGACGGCCTTTGATGCGGGATCGGTTAGGCAGACTCGCTCAAAAAGTCAATTGCCTGGCTTGTCCTTCCGTTTCGCGCGTTCGATCCGGCGTTGGGCGCTCTTGCGACGGAGGCCCCAATCCGCCCAATGGCCGACCTTTGGCTGCATGCGTTTGAGAATGACATAGCGCCTTTTTGCCCAGAGCGAGCTGCGCAGCGCCATGCCCAGACCAATCGCAAAGACAAATATTCCGCCCGGTCCGGGCAGCAGACCTGCAACCGGAGACAGGAGCATCATCGCGCAACCGATGATGAACATGACCAGCCGATAGGTCGGGCTCCTGCCCAGTGCGTACCAGCGATCCTTGAGCGTCATGCCGACGATGTGGTGCCCGCTGGCCGCATTCGCAAGACGCGTGGCCACGATTATCTCAGTTGGTAATGTGATAAAGAGCCAGTTCGCGCTGGGTCATGTAGTGAATGCCTTCAAACGAGGCCTGATTGGTAAAGGCATAGAAGGCGCTGGCCTGTTCGGGAGAGAGGCCAACATCCTGATAATAGCGCAGATAGGCCAGATGCGCCGGATCATTTGCAGGCACGTCGCGCGCCTGGCGTCCCTCCTCGTCTTCCCAGCTATGGACACCGAATTCTGCACCGGGCTCAGCAGTGCGATGCACCCCGGCAAGAAACAGTTCGACACCGCCCGAACGGACCGAACCCCCGTTGGGCACAAAAGTGCTGATCCCGGCGCGGCGGATCATCCGCGCGACTTCGAGGTTCGCGTCGTCATTTTCGGTCCCCGGACAATCGACCATGCGGATCAGGCTGATGCCGGGATAGGCGCCTAGCATCCGGTGGACCTGATTGGGTGTAGTTTGATCAATGACCCCATTCAGCTCTGCAACACCCCCGGCCATAACCGAGAATGGCCCGAACCGCGCAATCGCGGACGGATTGGGTGCCGATGGCAGGAGCGCATCATCACTTGTGACGTCCTCATACACGGAAGTTTCAAATGTAGTGGCTGCGACTTCCGCTCTGGCGAGTTGTGGCAGCGAGAGAAGGAAGGGAGAGATAAAGAAGAGGACCCTGATCCCTTCGATCAGTCCGGAAAAACTGCGTTCGAAAGCGTGCTTCACACGTGATTCGGATCTGAGGAGCGGCACGCGTGTCATGACGACCAGTCCCTGCCTCGATCTGCTTTCATTTTGCTTGTTGCACAATGTTAACGCGAAATTGACCATGGCGCCGGTCTGATGGTCGCGACGGTGCAGACGGTGGCTTATCTGGGCCTCGAAGCCCGCAGTGTTGAGGTGCAATGCCAGGTCGCACCGGGGAATCCGAAATTCGCGATCGTCGGGCTACCGGACAAAGCTGTCGCCGAAAGCCGGGAACGGGTGCATGCGGCCATCTCTTCGATGGGCCTTTCTTTGCCGCCCAAACGGATCACGGTAAACCTTTCGCCCGCCGATCTCCCGAAAGAGGGATCGCACTATGATCTCCCCATTGCCCTCGCATTGCTGGGTGCAATGGGTGTGGTCGATGCCGAGACCTTGGCAAGTTACGTCGTGGTGGGGGAACTGGGCCTCGACGCAAGGGTCGCAGCCTCTCCGGGCGTCCTGCTGGCGGCGCTCCATGCCGCGGAGCACCAATTGGGACTGGTGTGCCCTGCGTCGCAAGGCCCCGAGGCGGCTTGGGCGGGGCAGGTCGAAGTGATCGCGACGCCGGACCTGCTTTCATTGCTCAACCACTTCAAGGGCAGCATGTTGCTCAAACCACCTGAGCCCGGCGAAGCCGAGGCCCGCGTGCCGGGGCCTGATCTTGCGCAGGTCAAGGGACAGGAAACGGCCAAGCGGGCAATCGAGATTGCCGCCGCAGGGGGGCACAATCTCGTTATGGTTGGCCCGCCCGGTTCGGGAAAATCGCTTCTGGCGGCCTGCATACCCGGTATCCTGCCAGACCTCACAGCAGCCGAGGCGCTTGAGGTTTCTATGGTGGCGAGCGTCGCAGGGGAGCTTCCCGGAGGGCGAATGATCCGCACCCGGCCATTTCGTACGCCACATCATTCGGCGTCGATGGCTGCCCTTGTCGGCGGAGGATTGAAGGTCAGGCCCGGAGAAGTCAGCCTTGCCCATCTCGGGGTGCTGTTTCTTGACGAACTGCCGGAGTTTCAGCGCGCTGTCCTTGATTCCTTGCGCCAGCCACTCGAAACGGGGAAGGTCAGCGTCGCCCGCGCCAACGCGCACGTTACATTTCCGGCTCGTGTGCAGTTGATAGCAGCAATGAATCCGTGTCGTTGCGGGCATCTCGGTGATGCCGCGCTGGCATGCGCGCGTGCACCGCGCTGTGCTGCGGACTATCAGGCAAAGGTGTCCGGGCCTCTTCTGGATCGCATCGATCTGCACATTGAAGTCCAGGCGGTCAGTGCGGCAGATCTCGTCCTGCCTCCGCCGGCTGAGGGATCGAGCGAGGTGGCCGCGCGCGTTTTGGCGGCACGCGATCGGCAGACGCAGCGCTACAGAGGAGAAGGGGTGCGCACCAATTGTGAAGCTGACGGGGCGTTGCTGGAGAGTGTTGCAACACCGGATGAGGCCGGTCGGCGGCTATTGGCCCAGGCGGCACAGGCCATGCGTTTGACAGCACGCGGCTATACCCGGGTGCTCCGGGTGGCCCGTACCATTGCCGATCTTTCGAAATCGGAGGGCGTCGGCAGAATTCATGTTGCAGAAGCATTGAGTTATCGGCGACAAGCACCCCGCAACTGAACAAGGCTTGGGAGGGTGGATATGCAGTGGATCATCGGACCGTTGAAGAAATATGCCGATTTCAGCGGGCGCGCGTCGCGCATCGAATTCTGGCTCTTCCTGCTGTTCGTCACAGCGCTGACCGCTGCGGCAAACTATGTCGATGGGGCTGAAGGACGCGATGTCGCGATTGCGATGAACATGGGAATCATTGAACTGTCTGTTACCCTCCTGTTTCTGCTGCCTTCGATCACAGTCAGCGTCCGGAGGTTGCATGACACTGGCAGGAGCGGCTGGTGGACGATGTTGATCTATATTCCCTGGCTCGCGACCCTTGCCTCGCAATCCAATCCGGCCCTGGTTCTGGTATCTTCAGGGGCGTTGCTTGTCGGCGGAATTGCCTGGATCATCCTGCTCCTCCTACCCGGAAGCGAAGGAGAAAATGCGTTCGGATTGCCCCCGTCATAAGAAGTTGCGCGGCCGTCATTCGGGTTTAAGATGAACGTCCTTTTCAACAGGATGGGGGTTTTCAGATGGACTGGATGTTGATGCCATTGCGGCGCTATGCGGATTTTGCAGGACGCTCGCGACGCAAGGAATACTGGATGTTTGCGCTGGGCGTGATGGGCGTCGTCTTTTTGCTTCTCGCGCTTGCCTTGCTGATGAGTGGCGGGCTTTCAGGGATGGCACAAAATGGTGGATTCCTTGCAGGGCCGTTCATGATCATCTTCGCGGTCTTCTGGCTTGGGTTGATCGTGCCGTCGATTGCTGTTCAAGTCCGTCGCTTTCATGATCAGGACAAGTCCGGATGGTTCGTTCTGCTCAACTTCATTCCCTATATTGGTGGACTGATTGTCCTTGTCTTCATGTTCCTCGAAGGCACGCGCGGTCCTAACCGTTTTGGACCCGATCCAAAGGCGGACGGCTGAACGCACGACTGAGGCATAATTGCCCGATTTGGTGGTTGCGGGCGCAACGAAGCTTGTCTAAACGCTGCGCCCCTGACCCGTTCGGGGCCCCTGTGGTGAAATTGGTAGACGCGCTCGACTCAAAATCGAGTTCCGCAAGGAGTGCTGGTTCGATTCCGGCCAGGGGCACCACGGTCAGGCCATTTCAGGCGCATCGTCAAGGCAAATGGGCCCACCCAGCGCGGTGATCGACATTTCACCTGACTGTGAGCGGCCTCGAAGACTGGCAAATAGAGGACGTTGGGATGCTGAAGAATGCCTGGTACGTCGCGGCGTGGGATGACGAGATCGGCACGGCTCCGATTGAACGAACAATCATCGGCCAGTGCGTGGTGCTGTATCGCCGTGCCAACGGCGCCGTGGCGGCTTTGGATGGTTTTTGTCCGCACCGACGAATGCCGCTCGCAAAGGGGCGTGTCGAGGGCGATCTGCTGTCGTGTGGCTATCATGGCCTGACATTCGCGCCAGACGGTCAATGTGTGAACGTGC
>JANLST010000201.1:0-2152 GCA_031362505.1 Sphingomonadales bacterium | reverse complement strand
TGGCGGCTCGCCGCGATCGTTTCGATGGTTCTGACCTTCACTTCCATCGCGCTGGTTCCAGCCTTTGAGAACGCGAAAAGCATCATCAACCTCCTGCAGGAACTAAACGGCCTGTTGTCGATGCCGATCCTTTCGGCCTTCATCGCCGGCCTGATGTTCAGCAATGTCGACGCGCGCGCCGCTGTCATTGGCCTGCTCTTCGGCGTGAGCGCCTATGCCGTGCACAACTTCATCCTTTACAAACCCGATACTTTTTTTCCCGGTGAGACATTCTATCAGCATGTCGGGCTTGGCGGGCTGCACTATATCGATGTGATGCTGCTCGTATTGGTGTCGTCAGTCGGAACGGCCTTGGGCGTCAACCGGTTCATTTTCGGCAATCGTGCATCCTATGTCGGCCCGGGCGCCGTGAAAGCGAAACATGCCTGACGCGACCCATCGTCGGCACAATCCATTGACCGGACGATGGGTGCTGGTGTCTCCGCACCGCAGTCAGCGGCCCTGGCTTGGCCAGACCGATGCAGTAGCCAGCGATGCGCGCCCGGCTCACGACCCGGACTGTTATCTCTGCGCCGGAAACGCGCGCGCCAACGGGATCGTGAACCCTGAATATTCAGGCACCTATGTGTTCGACAATGATTTTCCGGCGCTGGCACCCGATAAGGCGCGCGCCTCTGATCCGGACCCGCTGTTCCGGTTTGAATCCGTTTCGGGAACCTGCCGCGTCATCTGCTTTTCGCCCGATCATTCAAAAACCCTGCCCGAACTCTCTCAAGCGCAGGTTCGCACAATCGTCGATTGCTGGGCAAGCCAGACAGAAGAACTCGGCCGCGACCATGTCTGGGTTCAGTTGTTCGAGAACAAGGGCGCGATGATGGGTTGTTCCAACCCGCACCCGCATGGCCAGGTCTGGGCGAGCAGCCATCTGCCCGATGAGCCTGCGGTCGAGGATTTCAAGCAGCGCCGATACTTTGAGGAACACGGGCGATCCTTGTTGATGGACGTTGTAGCGCGAGAAACAGACGGAGAGCGTATCGTCGTCTCAAATGCGCATTGGTTGGCAATCGTCCCCTGGTGGGCAAACTGGCCGTTCGAGACGCTCTTGCTTCCACGTCGACCGGTTCAGCGGATGGACCAGGTTGACGACGGCCAACGCGATGCGCTTGCCGCAGCCGTGCGGGAATTGACCGCTCGCTATGACAATCTTTTCGGGTGCTCGTTTCCCTATTCGATGGGCTGGCACGGCGCGCCTTTTTCGCCTGGAGACCAGTCACACTGGCAATTGCATGCGCATTTCTACCCACCGCTTCTCCGGTCGGCCAGTGTGCGAAAATTCATGGTCGGGTACGAGATGATGGCGGAGGCTCAGCGTGATCTGACCCCAGAGCAGGCGGCAGAGCGCCTTCGAAGCGTCAACGCCCAGCGGTTCGGGAGTTGATACTCATTGGCGACACGGAACAATCGGTCATTGATCGCGCCGCTGAAGGCTTTTTCGATGCCTATGGAAGACGACCCGATCTGGTCTCGTTTGCGCCGGGCAGGGTCAACCTGATTGGTGAGCATACTGACTATAATAACGGATTCGTCCTGCCATGCGCCATTCCGTTTGGAACCGCAGTGGCTTTGGGACATCGTGATGACGGCATAATCCGGGCGACAGCCCTCGATCTGGAATGCGCGTTCGCGCAATTCGATCTGGCACCGGACATTCCCCCCGCGCCGATTGGAGATTGGGCCAATCACGTCAGGGGTGTTGCCGCCGGATTGCTCGCTTCAGACACAAATTGCCCGGGTGCGGACATAGCAATTGCAGGCAACGTCCCGCAGGGTGCGGGGCTTTCGTCATCAGCGTCGCTGGCTGTTTCCCTCGGGCTGGGGCTCTCGCGTCTTGGCGGAGCCGGGGCTCCCGACCTCACCGGTCTGGCCAGAATCGCCCAGTGGTCGGAGCATCATTTTGTCGGTTGCGCGTGTGGAATCATGGACCAGCTGGCCTCGGCACGCAGCGTCGAGGGGCATGCCTTGCTGATCGATTGCAGCAGCCTCGATGTGCAATCCGTTCCGGTTCCCCAAGATGCCGCCATCGTGATCGTCCATTCGGGGGTATCGCGCGGGCTTGTCGACAGTGCCTATAATGAACGGCGCGCGCAATGCG
>JANLST010000200.1:0-4969 GCA_031362505.1 Sphingomonadales bacterium | reverse complement strand
GCACCTGATCGCGCTCCTGTGCGTTGATCCCCTCAACCAGCTCGGCAATCGCGGTCGGCTGATCACCCGCCGGAGAATAATCGCTGACGATGCGGAACCGCTTCCCCCCATCAACCTTGGGCGGTCGCTCGGGCCGGTGCGGGACAAACGCCTGTCCGGTCTCGGGTTCATCGAGCGTGGTGCGGATCTGGATGGACATATCAGGAACGATAGGGGGTTGGGGGGGATGTGGCAATGGGAGCTTTTGGTCGTTCCGACGTTCCCCCTCCCCGAAGCCGCGCTTCAGGGAGGACAGGGCAATGTCTGCTTCCGACCGGTTGAGGTCAACACCCCATTGCGGTCGTTCACCGACCAATGTCCGAATCCCGAAAGCGGCCATAGCCGGTGCGAGTGTGGCGTTGGAGTGGACAAAGGAATTCTGCACACCGTGAGCGGTTGACAACTACACGGTTAAATTAAACCTAACCATAAAGCCCTATTGAGTCCGGCATCAGGAGTTACCATACCGTCGCAACGACTATGTTTGGGTAGGTCGATCGGGGCAACACAAGGTAAAGTGGGAGACGTCGATGTCATCTGGGGCTGGCCTTCTTGGCATTCTTGGTGCCTTGAGCGCTGTGAACATCAGACATATCGGTGTTGCAACAATGCTCTTCATGGCATTTTCGCGGACACATGCATTGGCAGCCACAAGCGAAGGCGCGGACATTTCGGCTCATATTGTCGATGCAAACGCCGGCGCGCCGATTGAGGGTGCAGCGCTTGTCGTCGAACGGCAGGATGGCGATCAGCCTGACGCAATCGCTGTCACCGACAAGAACGGTCGCGGCGTGATTGGGGCCTTGGCCAAAGGCGCCTATCGGTTGACCATTTCGGCTGCAGGCTATGACAGCGCATCTCGCGAGATTCTTGTCGGTGAGACGACTACCGCACTCGACGTCGGACGGATCGAGCTGCACCCGGCTGCACAAGAGATTGTCGTAACCGGAAACCGGAGCCAGGACATCCTGCTTGCACCGGGCGCGAACAGCTTCGTCGTCGCGAACAGCGCGCTTGCGCAAAGCGGCTCATTGCTCTCGGCGATGCGGGGCCTGCCGGGCATCACGATCGAGCGCGAGGGGCAGGTGTTGCTGCGAGGCAGCGACCGTGTGGCGATCCTGATCGATGGCAAGCCATCGGCGCTGACCGGCATCGGTAACCAGTCCAGCCTCGATAGCATCCCCGCTGCCAATATCGAACGGATTGATATCATCAACAATCCGTCTGCGCGTTATGCCGCGCATGGGAGTGCAGGCATCATCAACATCGTGATGCGCTCCACGCGCAAGGTCGGTTGGTCGGGCCATGTCGGACTCAAGGGCGGATTCGGTGCATTTGGCCGTCGCAAGCCGGATCTGCCGACCCCGCTAGGCAGTTTCGACTGGACACCGAAAATCGCGCCCTATTTCAGCGTGAACCGCAATGGCGTGAAAGCCGATTGGCATCTTCAGGGCGAGCTGTTGAAACAGCGCAAACTGCCCAACAATGAGTTCTCGACACGATATTATGACGATGGCCGAATCATCGTCAGCCAAGTGCCGGAAAACCGCAAGCAGACCCAATATGTGTTGAAGGGCGGCATCGACCTGCGACTTGGAGACAGCGACACGCTATCGATCAACGGCGCGTTTGATCTCGAAAACCATCTTGATGTTGCTCAGGTACCGTTCATCGAAACGACGACGAGCACGCTCACGCGTTTCTGGTTCTGGCGCGAGAATGAACAGACCGGGCATGCCTCCGCAGTGATCAACTATCGCCATGATTTTCCCGAGGCCGGGCACACTCTGTCGCTTCGGGCGGAATATATTCGCGGCTGGGAGGATGAGACCTACCGCCTCAACGAAGTGTCACCGATCCGCACCGGAACAGACCTTACCCGTATCATCGCGAACGAAAACACGCTGCCGGTCTCGATTGATTATGTCCGGCCTATGGGCAACGGCCGCGTCGAGGTGGGCACGAAGGTGCAGTATCGCTGGATACCTGTGCGCTATCTTACAGAACCGGGCTTTATGTCGATTATCTATCCCGGCCTTGGTGACAATTCCAGATGGACGGAGAAAATCTATTCCGGCTATGTAAATCTCGTGCGCGAGACGCGCGTCCTGACCATCGAGGCAGGTCTGCGCGCGGAGCAAACCAACATCAGCTACACGCTCGATCCGGCAAACATTTATTATCCGCGCAACGATGCCTACGACTATTTCCGGCTTTTTCCCAATGTGCGTCTGACGACCAAACTCGGCAACGGCACCAACATTTCGGCCTTCTTCAATCGCCGCGTCGATCGCCCCGGCGAACCCGAATTGCGGGTCTTCCCCAAATATGACGATCCGGAACTGCTGAAGGTCGGCAATCCTTATCTGCGCCCGCAATTCACTACGGCCTATGAGGTTGCGATCCAGCACGACTTTGGCCGCTTGAACGCCTCGCTCGCGCTCTATCACCGGAGCATTACCGATGCGTTCCAGCGCATCTATGCGATCGATCAGAGCAACAGCACATACGATATCGTCAACAAAATCTACTCGAACACCGGCAAGGCCAGCAACAGCGGCGCAGAGTTGATCGGCCACTGGAAGCCAGGCAAGGATTTGAAGGTCAATGCGAGCCTGAATGCATTTCGCGTGCACCGCGACCCGGCTACAGTCACGCTCCTCTTTCCTTATGTGCGCAACCTGTCCCTGCCGGAAACCAGTGACTTCACATGGGACGGCAAACTGGGGATCGAAGCGCCACTCGGCAAATCGACAAAGATTCAGCTGAATGGCACCTATTATGCCGCCCGTGACATTGCGCAGGGCAGCCAAGCATCGCGTGGATCGGTCGACTTCTCGGTGTCCCGCACGTTCGCAAAGGACCGGATCAAGGCCAGCCTCTCGGCCACCGACATCTTCAACACTTTTGGAACCAGGACCTTTGTAGACGGCGTCGGGTTCGATGCGCGCTATGAAAACTATTACGAGACACAAGCAGTGATGCTGAGCGTCGAACTAAAAATCTGAACCAACATCGATCGCTGCGATGACACTGTTCAAAGGTCCACCTTCCACCCGAAAGCGGCCATCCACCTGCCGAATCTTTTCGCTTTCCTACACCCGCCATGGTCCGTTCTGGCGGGGAAGAGGCGGCGCAACCGTTGCACTGTCAACTTGCGCAGACTTCCAAGGGTTTCGGGATGGCCGCCAAACAATCGGCCCAATCATCATAAGCCGGACTGGACATTCGCCGCGCAATCGCGATGCTGCGCCCAATTGTCAGGATTTGGGAAAGGTGAATGCTATGAAACATGCGCTGTTATTGCTGGCTCCGGCCATCCTGCTCTCGGGCTGCAACAAGGGTGTCGAGATGAAGAATGCGTCGGCCGCCGACGTTGCCGAAAAGGTGACCGCCGCGGCGGCCGACGGCCAGTTCGTTTCGCCGGGCCGTTGGGAATCGACCATGACGATGAAGGAAATGAGCATGCCGGGCATGCCACCCCAGGCGGCGGAACGCATGCAAGCCATGATGGGAAAGCCCAAGACCTTTTCATCCTGCCTGACCGAAGCGGAAGCGCGCAAGCCCAAGGAGGGTTTTTTCGGCGGCAATGACGGTTGTCGTTATGACCATTTCACCATGTCAGGTGGGCGGATCGACGCCGCTATGAAATGCAGCAGCGAAGGCATGGCGCGGACCATGACGATGCAGGGGACTTATAGCCCCGATCGTTATCATATGGCGATCGCCTCCTCGGGCAGGGGCGCAGGACCGGCCGGAGGGATGTCGATGAAGATGGAAATCGATGCACGCCGCACGGGTGCCTGCACGGGCAAGGAAGACGGTTGAGGACGGTTGGTCCAGCCGCGTTTCGTTCAGGCTGGATCGTCGCTGACGGTCAGCGCCATGCGGGCCGCCGCGAGGTCCTCATCGAGGACCATCAGCCGGATCGGTATCGAAAGCCCGCCAGCATAGTTTGACATCTCGAGATCGAAAATGACGGATTCAACTTCGCATTCTGCCAGTCTCGATTGCGCCAGCCCGGCCTCGAAACTGTTGTAGTACCGGGCAAACTCAACCAGCGGCATGGTCTGCCTTCCATGGCAACACCGTCGCGGGACGCACGGGCAGGCCGTCGATGCTCGTGTCCCGCTCACGCATTTTTTCGAGCCGCGAGACTGGATCGTCCTGCCGGTGATATTTGGACAAGGTCGGCCGTTCGTCCTCGAACGCCATGAAGGGAACCCCCCAGCCACAGCTGGTCTGGACGCTGTCGATTTCGATGATGAAGATCTGGCGCGTGCCGGGAAGCAGGGTGAAGGGGCTGGCGGTAGCCTCCCACTCGGCATCCTGCGGCAGGACCGAATGGCCCCGACCATAAAGGCGCATGATCAGGGCGGGTCGGTCGAACGCACAGAACATGATCGTGATCCGGCCGTCGGCGGCCAGATGGGCGTGCGTCTCGTTGCCCGATCCGCCGACATCGAGATAGGCAACCCGCGTCGGGCCGAGCACGCGAAAACTGTCCATCCCCTTGGGGCTGAGATTGATCCGCGCGCCCTCTGCCGCCGTGGCGACGAAGAAGACGGGTTGCTTCGCAATGAAGGATGCATGCTCTTCGCTGAGCGCGGGAGTGAATTCAGACATTGTGTGGCCCTTCTATGCTGCGGTTCCGCCAACCGTCAGGCCCTCGACGAGCAAGGTCGGCTGTCCGACGCCGGCGGGCACGCTCTGGCCGCCCTTGCCGCAAACGCCGATGCCTTCGTCGAGCGCAAAGTCATTGCCGATACCGGTGACCTTGGTCAGTACGCTTGGCCCGTCACCGATCAGCGTGGCGCCCTTGAGCGATGCTCCCAACTTGCCGTTCTCGATGCGATAGGCCTCGGTGCAACTGAAGACGAACTTGCCCGAGACGATGTCGACCTGCCCGCCGCCAAAGCTTTTGGCAAAA
>JANLST010000164.1:0-1834 GCA_031362505.1 Sphingomonadales bacterium | reverse complement strand
GGGTTTCAGCTTCAAGCCGTGGACGCACGAAAAATCGATCGCCGACGCGCCGTCAATCCTTGACTATCTCCACGAGACCACGCGCGAATATGGCATCGAGAAAGCCATCCGCTACAATCATCGCGTAACCAGGATCGCGTGGGATAGCGGTGAAGCGCGCTGGACCGTCACGGTTCGCAAGGGCGATGCGGAAACGGTGCAGATGCAATGCCGCTTCCTTTATATGTGCACCGGCTATTACAGCTATACCGATCCCTATCAGCCTGAATTCGCAGGGCGCGACCATTTCAAGGGTCCCGTCTTCCATCCGCAATTCTGGCCTGAAGATCTGGATTTCAAGGACAAAAAGACCATCGTCATCGGCAGCGGAGCCACCGCCGTCACAATCATTCCGGCGATGGTCAGAGAAGGCGCGGGGCATGTGACGATGCTCCAGCGATCGCCGACCTGGTTTGCCTCGCGCCCCGCAAAGGACGCGTTAGCGAACCGGCTTCGCAAGATCCTGCCACACAAGCTGGCCTATGCGATCACGCGGTTCAAGAACATCAACATGCAGGCCTATTTCTACAACCTGACGCAACGCAAGCCCGAATTTGTGCGGACGAAGCTGCTGGAGTTGACGACGGAGAGACTTCCTGCAGGTTATGACGTGGCGACGCACTTCACGCCAAACTATAAACCATGGGAGCAGCGGCTGTGCCTGGTGCCCGATGCCGACCTGTTCGAAGCGATCAAGAGCGGCAAGGCCGAAGTCGTGACCGATCATGTCGAGAGTTTTGACGAAACCGGTATCCTGCTCAAGTCGGGCAAGCATCTCGACGCCGATATCATCGTGACCGCAACCGGCCTCAAGATGGAGATCATGAGCGGCGTCGAACTGCTCGTCGATGGCCAGCCGCGCCGGGTGGGCCAGACGTTCAGCTACAAGGGCTGCATGTATTCCGATATCCCGAATCTTGCTTCCTCATTCGGCTATTCGAACGCGAGCTGGACGCTGAAGGCAGACCTGATCAGCGAATATGTCTGCCGCCTGCTCAACCATATGCGCGATACACGAACGGACATTTGTGTGGCAGAGCCGCACGGCGTCGGCGAAGCCGATGGTGGGATGATGAACCTCAAGTCAGGCTATGTGCAGCGCGCCCAGGGCCTTGTCCCCAAACAGGGTGATGTCGATCCTTGGATCATCTACCATAATTACAGAGCCGACAAGAAACTGATGCGCCATGGCAAGCTCGAAGACGGGGCTATGCGCTTTTACAAGGCGAAGGGTTCTGCCAAGGTTTCGTCTGAGGAACGGTTCGCTATTGCAGCGGAGTAACGGCTAACGGCGAAAACGGCGCCTGCCGAAATCTGAGCGTTCGAACGAGAAAGCCGCAAAACCATCGTCGCCCAGCGGGACAAATGCCGTGCCGAACACCGAATTGTAACCGCCCGTGCCAATCCCAAACCCGATTTCGCCATGAATGCGTCCGTCGGGAACCGGGCGATCATCGAGCGATGGGGAGTTGATATTGCGGTCTGCGGCGGCATCCTGAACGGCTTGTGCTTCGTCGGGTGAGAGGCGATGCACCCGGCCCGAAGGATAAACGGTTACAGCCTCTGTCGAGGGCGCCGCACCGATTCCAAGGGCAAGCGAAGCGGCAAAATGAAATGCGGGAATGGCCATAACGTTCCTGATGAAAGCATCATACTGTCGCTAGCGTGAACGAAACCACTGACGTCGATCAAGCAGTGTGTTCAACCCGCAAGGATCAAACGCTATCCAACCGTTAGTTGGAAACAAGCTCCGCAATGGCTCGGCAAACTCGGTTTGCCACCCTGAAAGCGACAT
>JANLST010000156.1:0-15451 GCA_031362505.1 Sphingomonadales bacterium | reverse complement strand
CGCGACGCATTCGGTGACATTGCCGCGATCAAGCTCCATCCCGCGCGCATCGACCTGTTTTTCATCGCGCAGCGCCGCCATGAGCGCGCCATCGCCGCAGCCAACGTCGAGAACGCGGGTGCCCAGCGCCACTTCGCGCGCGATGATCGCAAGATCGGGACGCAGCGCGTTCATTGATAGAGGTCCAGGAAAGCCCGTTCCATGAATCGCTCGGGATGCGCTAGCCTCGTCCAGCCCTGTTTCTCATAGACGCCGTGCGCATCGCGCGTGGTCAGCATCCAGCGTCGCAGGCCCTGCAAGCCGGGATGGCCCTGCAGATGCGCGAGCATCGCCTGCGAGAGCCCCTGTCCGCGATGTGGCTCCAGCACATAGACATCGGCGAGATGGGCGAAGGTTGCCCAATCTGTCACAAGCCGGGCCATGCCAATTTGCGCATCATCCTTGAAGATGGCGATCACGAAGGAATTGGTCAGCGCGCGGCGAACGATGTCGAGCGGAATGCCTTTCGCCCAATAACTTTGAGTCAGATAGGCATGCGCGGCGACTGGATCGATCCGCGTCGGGTCGTCGGTCAGGATATATCCTTGTGGAAGCATGCTCATTGTGCGCCTGCCATCAGGAACCCGCTGATCACGCGGTCGAGTTCGGGGAGTTCGAGGAAGAAGCTGTCATGCCCGAATGGCGATGACAGTTCGACAAAACTTACGGGCGCACCGCCTGCATTGAGCGCGTGGACAATAATCCGTGATTCGGAGGTGGGGTAAAGCCAGTCGCTATCGAAGCTGATCACACAGAAACGTGTTGTCGCATCCTTGAACGCGTTGGCCAGATGGCCGCCATAGTCTTCGGCGAGGTCAAAATAGTCGGTCGCCCGCGTGATATAAAGGTAGGAATTGGCGTCGAACCGGTCGGTAAAGCTGAGGCCCTGATGCCGCAAATAGCTTTCGACCTGGAAATCCGCATCAAATCCGAACGTCTTGACGTCACGATTCTGGAGCCGGCGGCCGAACTTCTCGGTCAACCCTTGCTCGGAAAGATAGGTGATATGCGCCGCCATGCGCGCAACCGCGAGCCCGTCATCGGGCGATTTGCCATCAGCGTAATAGCCGCCCTCTCGCCAATTGGGATCGGCCATGATTGCCTGCCGTCCTACTTCGTGGAAGGCAATATTCTGTGCCGAATGGCGTGCCGTCGAGGCAATGATCACTGCCGAGGACACACGCATGGGAAAGATCGCCGCCCAGCTCAGGGCCTGCATGCCACCCATCGATCCGCCAATCACAGAATTGAGACACTCGATCCCGAGATGATCGAGCAGCATCGCCTGCGCCCGCACCATGTCGCCTATTGTGATGACCGGAAAATTCATTCCATAGGGCGTGCCGTCCGAGCCCTTGCTTCCCGGACCCGACGACCCCATGCACCCGCCGATCACATTCGAGCTGATCACACAGAAACGCTCCGTATCGATCGGTTTGCCAGGCCCGACCATCCGCGTCCACCAACCCGGCTTGCCCGTGATCGAATGGTTGCTCGCGACGTGCTGGTCACCGGTCAGTGCATGACAGATCAGGATTGCGTTAGACGCGTCTCGGTTGAGCGTTCCATAGGTCTCATAAGCGATCTCGACAGGCGCCAGTTCGCCTCCGCCATCAAGCGCCAGGGGCCCGGGCAAAACGATATGGCGATTGAGACCAAACAAATCCGACATTGCAGCGGGGCTAGGGCGCGCAACCCTGCCTTGTCAATCAGCCGCGTGCACCCTAGAGCCGCGCCCATTATGGCAGGACCCCAACCCAAAGACTGGATCGCCGCGATCCATCCCTATGTCCCCGGCAAATCGACGACCGACAGCGGCGCCAAAGCGGCAAAGCTTTCGTCGAACGAGAATCCACTCGGGACCAGCGACAAGGCACGTGCGGCCTTTACCGCGCAAGCTGGCAACCTCGAGCGGTATCCCGACGGAGGCGCCACGGCCCTGCGAGAAGCGATCGCGGCTCAATATGACCTTGACCCTGCCCGGATCATCTATGGCACCGGATCGGATGAAGTGCTCCATCAGGCGGCAGGCGCATTTGCCGGGCCCGGTGACGAAATCATCTATGTCAAATATGGCTTTGCGGTCTACGATATCGCAACGCGGCGCGTGGGTGCCACGCCGGTCATTGCGCCGGACAGGGATTATGCAACCGATGTCGACGTGGTTCTGGCTGCGGTGACCGAGCGGACACGGATTGTCTTCATTGCCAACCCCAACAACCCGACCAGCACATACACATCGCGCCATGAGATTGCGCGCCTTCATGCCGGATTGCCGGATAACGTGCTTCTCGTGCTGGATCAGGCCTATGCCGAGTATCTTGAGGCGGACGAGGACGATGGAGGGATGGCTTTGGCGCAAACAAAGTCGAATGTTCTGGTCACGCGAACGTTTTCAAAAATCTTTGGGCTGGCTGCGGAGCGAATCGGCTGGGGCTATGCGGCCGCGCCAATCGTCGATGCAATGCAGCGGATACGCTTGCCCTTCAACATCACCATTGCCGGGCAGAATGCAGCCATTGCGGCGCTTTCCGACGGGGATTTTGTCGCAAGGAGCCGTACACACAATGCCGAGTGGCGGCGTTGGCTGACAAACGAAATCGCGAAGTTGGGCAATGCTGGTCTTCGCACGGTCGAGAGCAAGGCCAATTTCCTGCTGGTCCTCTTCGAAGGCGCGGTGACGGCCGAGACCGCCTATCATCGCCTCATGGACCTTGGCTATATTGTCCGCTGGCTTCCCAATCAGGGCCTCCCCCAGGGATTGAGGATCACGATCGGAACCGAAGAGGAAACGCGGGGCGTTGCCGCGGCGCTCAGGCAGATCATGGAAGAGCGGGCCTGATGCTTCCTTTTGCGCGTGTCTCGATCATAGGACTTGGGCTGATCGGCTCGTCAATTGCGCGTGCCGTGAAGGAGCACATGCCCGGCGCGACCTTGACCGGACATGACTCAAATGCGGAGGTTCGCGAAACCGTTCGCGCGCTCGGACTGGTCGACGATGTCACTGATACTGCCGGTGCGGCCGTAACCGATGCCGAGCTTGTTATCCTGTGCGTGCCTGTCGGATCGATGGCAGAGGTTGCGTCCAGCATTGCCGATGATCTGCCACCGGAGGCCATCATCAGCGACGTGGGATCATCGAAGGCAAGTGTTTTGTCTGCCTTGTCTGCGGTACTTCCCGGACGAATCATCATTCCGGCACATCCCGTCGCCGGTACCGAACGCAGCGGGCCCGAGGCTGGATTTGCTGCCCTTTTCCATAATCGATGGTGCATCCTGACCCCGCCACAAGGGGCGGACGCCGCCAAGGTTGCCCAACTCCAGGCGTTCTGGGAGCGGCTCGGTGCGAATGTTGACGTGATGGACGCACAGCATCATGATCTGGTCCTCGCAATTACCAGCCACCTGCCGCATTTGATTGCCTATACAATTGTTGGCACGGCATCGGACCTCGAGACGGTGACCCAATCTGAAGTGATCAAATATTCAGCTGGCGGGTTTCGCGATTTCACCCGTATCGCCGCTTCCGACCCCATAATGTGGCGCGATGTCTTTCTTTCAAACAAGGACGCCGTGCTTGAAACGCTCCAGCGGTTTTCAGAGGATCTGACCGCTCTTCAGCGCGCGATCCGCTGGGGCGATGGAGACGCTTTACTCGACCTGTTCACGCGGACAAGAGCGGTACGCCGTTCAATCATCGAACAAGGACAGGATGACGACAGGCCCGATTTCGGACGCGCCGACCACTGACCGCCTGTCATTCGTTCAATGCATTGATCGCGGCATGGACCCTTTTTTCGGCTTCCTCACGCGGTAAGCCGGGCGGGATGATCTCTCCGACCTTCAGGGTCACCACGCCCGGATATTTAATCAACCCCCGCGGCCAGACCTTTCCGGAATCAAGGGCCACTGGCACCACCGGCAGGCCCAAAACCTTGTAGAGGCCGGCAAAGCCCGCTCTGAGTTCCGGCCGTTCGCCATGCGGCACACGGGTTCCTTCAGGAAACAGGACCACAGGGCGATTGCTCTGCTTGGCGATTTTTGCTGCAGTGATCATGTGCCGCATAGCGGCCGCCCCGGCTTCACGGTCAACCGGAATGACCCCGAGTTTTCGCGCAACATGCCCCCAGCCAAACACATCCAGAAGCTCCTGCTTCATCACAACCACCGGCCGATCGAAAATGACGAGAGTCTCGATCGTTTCGAACATGGATTCGTGTTTGATCGCATAGAGCACCCCGGCCTGTGGCAAATGACCAATGACCTCCGACCGGATCCCCAGAATCACGCGCGTGCAAATGCGATGCCACAACGCCCAGCGCCGCGAACTGGCAATCACGGCCTCCTGCCCGAATGGAACCGACCCCAGGGCGGCAAGAACCATGATGACGCTGCCTGGATAGAAAATTGCCACGAAAAGCAGCGAGCGAACCAGTGCCATCTCTTAGATGCCGAGCAATGCCGAGGCCCGTCTCAGCAAGTATTTATTGTACTCCGCAAAAAGCGTTACCAGCCCGGGAGCGCTGTCTACGGCATCGGCGGTCACTGCCACGTCATTGCCCACGGCCCGTTCAAGTTCAAACCGTGCGCGCGGCATGTGCCAATCGGTGGTGACAAGCCGAACCGACCGAAAATGTCTGCGCCTGAGCCATTGTGCGGCCTCAACCGCATTCGAACGCGTATCAACTGCATCCTTGCCCAGATCGACACAGCATTCAAAAAGGTGCGCGGGCGCCTTCTGGAGTTGGGCCAGTTCATCAAGCCGCACTGCGGGGTCAACGCCTGAGACAAGCAGCCGCTTGGCCTGTCCGCGGGCGAGATAGTCGAGACCCCGCTGGATCCGTCCCGAGCCCCCCGTCAACACAACGATTGCATCGGTCTTCACATCGCCGGCAGGGCGAGGAAGGCTGACAACAAACCAGGCCAGCCCAAGCAACCAGACAATAAGGAGCAACGAAACGAGGCGACGAATCATAGAATGTGCCTTAGGGCAAAAAGGATTGTGAGGCGCGCCGCGAGTGTCGCCAGCATCGCGCCAAGAAGTGGCAGTGCGAGAATCATGACCCAGTCAACCCAGCCAAGCCCCGTCGCGCCGAGCAGATCTGATCCGATCGCGTTCATCCGTTCGCCGATCAGCAGCATGACGATCAACGCAACGATGAGCCCGGCTGCCCCCCCAAACAACGCGTCGAGGCCGATCCTTCGCTGGAAAAGCCCTGCAACCTGACTGTCGGTGGAGCCGAGCAAATGCATCACTTCGATCACTGATTTGTGCGTGTTCAATGCAGCGCGGGCGGCGAGCACAACAGTCGAAGCCGTTGCAGCCGTCATCAGTAAAACCAGTGCGGCCGACAGCCACTTTAGCGATTGCAGGAGACTGGCGAGCGGAGCGAGCCAGCGGGCATTCTCATCCACACGTGCACCGGGAGCGACCCGTCGCACTGCTTTTCGCACCCCTTCAACGTCGGAAAACGTTGTGCGGCGCAATTCGACGTCGATCAACGCGGGCATCGGTAAATCGGCATCCGCGCCTTCCGACCCCAGCCAGGGATCGAGCAAGGCCGCAAGCCGTTCGTCGCTGACAGGTTCAATCGAGCGAACAACGGCAAGGCGACCAAGTTCCGACACGATTGCCTGCTTTCCGGTTTCACGCAGAACCGGGTTAGCCTCGGAAAACTGGACGGTCAGCCGCCCGGCAAGGTCCGCACTCAACTCTCGCGCTGCCGATCCCAGCGCCAGGCCGGCAGCGGCGGCCAGCACCGTTAGGAACATCATGATCGCAATGACCCAGGGCATGGGACCTGCAAGCCTGCCTTCCTGCAACAGACGGCGATCTGCCGGATTGGCTCGAAACGCATTCATTTTTCAGGCGATTCCGTCCCGACGCGGTGGATAGCGCAAAGCGCCTGTCGGATCCTGCAGGCGCCCCTCCTCAAGGTGCATCATGGTCGCCGTGCCGATACGGCTCAGCAAATGAAGATCGTGGGTCGCAACCACGACCGTGGTTCCCAGCTTGTTGAGGGCATCGAAAAGATAGAGCAGTCTGGCCGCCATTTCCGGGTCGACATTACCCGTCGGCTCATCCGCAACAAGGATGTCAGGTCGTCCGATCACAGCCCGGGCAATGGCCACTCGCTGTTGTTCTCCGCCCGAAAGCGTCGCAGGGCGCGCGCTGGCGCGGTCTCCCAGGCCCACCCAAGCCAGCATTTCGCTGACAGGCTGTTCAATCTCGCGTTCGTCGGCGCCCGCAACACGCAGGGGCAGCGCGACATTGTCGAAAGCGGAAAGATGCGGAATGAGGCGAAAATCCTGGAACACGACGCCGATCCTTCGGCGGAACAGTGGAAGACGATCGCGTGCCAGCGTTACCATGTCTTCGCCGAACAACCGAATCAGGCCCCGGCTCGGGCGTTGCGCGAGAAAGAGCAGCCGTAGAAGAGAGGTCTTCCCGGCACCAGAGGCACCAGTCAGAAAGTAGAAGCCGCCCTTTCCGAGGGAAAAACTTACGTCGGAAAGCGTTTCGGTACCCGTCCCGTAACGCAATCCGACATTTTCAAACTGAATGATCGTCGCCATGGCCCAGTCGCAGAGTTCCCCGATCCCTCCATTGCACTGCCATAACCCGCACGTAAAGCACGACTTGCCGACGCGATGTGTAAGAAACGCCATCTAGGCTTGCAACCGGGCATGGTTCAGTGCTTAGGGCAGGATTCCTTGGGGCGCATTATTCGCAATGATCCTTTCCTGTCCGGCTTGCAAAACCCGCTACCTTGTGCCGGACACGGCTGTAGGCCCAAACGGTCGCCAGGTTCGCTGTGCGTCGTGCAAGCATAGCTGGTTTGCCGAAGGCGCGCCGGTTCCCCTTGCAAGGCCGGCGGAACTACCCCTCGCAGCGCCGATTGCGACGCCTCCGGCTCCAGTCGTGCATCCAGCGCCACCGTTTGGCATTGAGCCGACGACGCCGGTGACACCTTGGCAATCCAACCCGGAAGATTCTGGGCAATACCCGGATCCCTTTGCCCATCGCCCACCCTTTCGGCCACGTGCCAACCCGACGCGACGTTGGACTATTGCCGCAGTCTCCGCTGCGGTGCTGCTATTCGGAGGAATTCTCGCGATCCAGTTTTTTGGTACACCGAGCTTTATGGCGCAACTTGGGTTGCCGGTCGGATCCGTTGATGTTCCGCTTCTTCTTGAGGTCCCCCGAAAGCCAGAGCGACGCACACTTGAAAGCGGCAATGAACTGTTTGCGGTTAGTGGAAGGGTGATCAATCCAACCAACCAACGCCAGCGAGTCCCAGATATCCTGGCCGAATTGCGCGATGCGCAAGGCCGCGTAGTTTATAGCTGGACGATCACTCCACCCGGACGCTCGATCGGGCCCAATGGATCCGCTGAGTTCAATTCGGCAGAGGTTGACGTGCCAAAAGGTGCGCGCGAACTCAATCTGAGCTTTTCAGGCGCAGCGGCGAACTGAACCAAACCAATCGACCGCCTTGAAGCAGCGCACAGACGAGCATGCTGATTCCGATGCACCATACAAGCGCCATCGCGCCCATACCTCGCGCGATCAACCACGATCCAAGCGCAATTGTTACGATGAAAAATGCGATGATGCTGTTGAGACCGGCGACAACCTGATCGCCCAGTGAGCGCAGGGCATAGGTGAAGACCAGCTGAAGCCCGTCAAATAGCATGAATGGCGCCCAAACGAGCAGCATCGCTGCAGAAAGCTCACGCACGGCCGATGTTGCGGGATAAAGCCCAATGATCGGCTGTGCAAAGACCATCAACAGGACGGCGATCGGGGTAAGGAGAACCGTCGTCATCGTCGCGGCAATCAACGTCCGGAAACGCGCTGCTTGCGGTCGTCCTTCGCCTACTGCGTTACCAGCGCGAACTCCTGCGGCTGCGCCAAGCCCCATCGCAAAACCAAAGGTTACGTTATGCATCGAAAGAACAAGCTGAAATGCATGTGCGGTCACAAGTCCGAGCTGGGTCGATTTAACCATCACCCATGAAAATCCGCCCAGTTCAAGCGCCGACGCAAAGGCCGGCGCAAGCCCGAATCGCGCAAGCGCGCCAACCCCGCGCCAGGCCTTTCTCCAATCCGCAAATCCAAGCCGGCGAACCTGACGTTTCGCCGCATCCGGCAAAAGCCACACGGAGATGCCGGTAAGGACGAGTCCCAAAGTTGATGCAACAAAAGTTGCAGATGAAGCGCCGACGGCCCCTGCATGCGGAAAGCCGAGATGCCCTCCTGCCCATGCCCAGGCGAGTACAGCATTGACGGGTAGCGTCACGCAATTGATCAGGAGCGTCCGGCGAGAGCGATTGATCGCTTGCAGAAAGTTCGCCAGCACAATCCACGACAGCTGGATCGGGAACGCCAGCCCCATGATCGCCACGACACGTGTTGTGAGCGGGACAAGATGGCGCTCCACACCAAGCGCCATAAGCATGGAATGGCCAAAACCGACCATGATGCCCCCAATCAAAACACCAAGGACCAGCGAAAGCAGAAGGCCTTCGCGCATTGCATTGCCGGTTTTTTCCGGCGCCTTCTCCCCCTCAGCCCTCGATACATTGACAAGCACGCCGGAAATCCAGCCCATTGCGGTTACGATCGCGATAAAGGTGATGGTCCGGCTGGCTCCGAATGCGGCGACTTCAAACGTACCGGCCTGTCCGATAACGGCGACGTCGGTCAGTTGCATCAATGTCCAGCTCAGGCTCGATAGGGCTATCGGCCAAGCCAATGCCGACATGCGATGTGCTTCATCGCGCCATTTTTGGGCCGTTCCGGACATAAGGCGCGGGGCGATAGCTCAATCGCGCATGCGACGCAAAGTGCGCCTATTGAAACTCGATCAGCGTGGGCTTGCCTTTAACGGCGTTGCGGGGAGGTGTTGAAAAGCTGATCCGGGCGCCACTGATAATTCGCGCGTGGGCAATCGCCGTTGCCCGCGTTGCAGGCACAGGCAAAGCGAGCACGGTCGCAGTAAGGATCAGGGCGGTCACCACATGCAACGTTAAGACTTTGTTTACGAATTGGCTCAACCCGTAAAGGCGGTTAACGCACCGTCCTGTCGCTTACAGGAGTGGTTGCAGGGCGAAGACCGCTCTGCTAGGGGCGCGTGCCTACCAAGGCCGGGCTCTGCCCGGCTCTTTCATGAGCGTGCGGCCGTGGCGGAACTGGTAGACGCGCAACGTTGAGGTCGTTGTGGGCGAAAGCCCGTGGAAGTTCGAGTCTTCTCGGCCGCACCAGCTCCCTTGGCCCGGTCAAGGTACAGAGGCTTGCCGTGCCTCCGTTTCGGCGGCCAGAGTACCAAGGTGGACAGAAGGCGTTGCCCCATTGACCACTGCGAGACCCGCCAGCGTTGTCATCACGCGCGCAGCGCCTGCCGATATTTTCGAAATCCGAATCGTGTAGCGGCCGTAGGGCACTCCCTCGAACAGGAAAAATCCGTCAAACTCACTGTGGGTTCGGGCCGCAACCCTGCCTTCAACGTCGACGAGTTCAAGCTCGACCCCCTGAAAACTGCCTCCCCCTGCGCGCACAAGCGTGCCGTCAACATCACCCGCGCTTACCAGAGGCAGTTCAATCGCGACGGCCACACCGGGACGAGGCGTTATGACCACCCCCGGCGTTGCCGGCTGAACCATCGGATCAGGCAACGAAGACGCATCGATTCCGATCAAAACCGGCTGATAAGGTTCAAGTGAATCGATCACAACCTGTCCGTTTTGTCCCGTCAATCGTTCGACGGGTACGCGGCCCGCGGCGAGTTGCACGTCTTTTTCGACCGGCTCGTCTGGCTGGCGCAGGCCATCGCCGTTCAAGTCGCGAAAGACCTTGGCTACAGCCTGTCCCTGGGTCGCCAGCCGATCGGATGTCATACGGATTCCACCCCTTCCGGTCGGATCCGGTCCAAGGCTAAACGCCAGATTGAGTCCGCCAGCAAGCGAGCCGTCGCTCCCCGCTTCGACCGACGCTGACAGCGCGAGTTTCTCAAATCGGCGGATATAGCCCATGCCGGCGCGCGCGCGCCGCAACGGCCGATCATAGCCGATTTCCGCGCGCCAGTCGTTGCCATGTCGATCATCGCCCCGGCCTGCTGACCATTCGGCAACCAGCGTCGCGCTATCCAAGCGGGATTCCGGTCTCAGCCGATACCGTGTTTCGCCCCTGAACCGGACATTCCCGATCCGGGCGTTGGCGAGCAGCGACGCCTCCAGGATTCCGGGGGGATCAGGCCCGTATTTCCGTCTCTCGTCGCGCCAACTCAATTCCCCTGTCAGCGACATTCTCCCGATGCTGGTCGAAACGCGTGCAGCTGAATCGATACTGTCCGATCCGGTCGACCGGCTTGTATACCGCGATTCCACATGGATCGGCAGGAACGTGCGCCCGAATTTGAAACTATGGTCGAGCGACAGGGTGTGGAGTCCTGTCACATCGCGAAGAATTCGGTCAGAGCGGAAATCGCCAAAGGCCTTGATCGTTTCGAGGCTAAAATAGGTGTCTTTTAACTCACCCAATACTTGGGCGCGCAGCGATGCGCCGCCGCCGCTGGTGTGCGACGCAGAAAACTCGGTCAAAGTTGGGCCAACTGCTCTGCGGAGACCCAATTCCGCATAATTTCGCCGGAGTCCGTCGTCCAGAATGAGGCTATGCGCCAATACCGCAACTGACGTTTTCGCATTGAGCCCGCGCTCAAGCCCGAACGTACCACGCCAGCCCGTCTGGCCATAGCGCCCGCCCCCGCCCAGGCCGATCAGGTCATGGCCATTCTGGTATGCCCCGGCCCAATAATATGTCCGTCGTGGCGGGATGCTGTCGAGTCCGACCGGTACGTTGCGGATTTCGCGCCGGATCTGGCCCTGCGGGCCATAAAGGACGATTTCAAAGCGGTTCTGCCCATAGAGCAACGGTACATCGAGGAATTCGTAGCGCCCATCGGCGCGATTGTTGGCAAACATCAACAACTGTCCATTGCGATACAGTTCGGCATCCCAATTGCCGGGCAACTCCCCGCGGAAATCGGTCCGATCGAAACTGTCACGGCGCTCAACCGGGCGGTTTGTGACGATTGCCCCGCGGCCAGCGCTCGATTGCGCCACAAGCGGCGTCGAAAAGCCTGAAACATCGCCCACAGCAACCGTGGTCGCCCGCAACGGCCCAAGGAGTTTCGCGTCTGGGTCGGTACGATAGGCCTGCACCCTCAGGCTCTCCGGAACGCCCTTGCGGTTCGAGGACAGCCTTGCATTATAGGCAATTGGCCCAACTTCTCCGGCCGCATAGAGTTCATAGGTCCGGTTGATCTGACCTGTCCCGCGTGCGCGATCCTTCAATCCGCCAAGGCTGATCACGGCATCAACCGACGGCATGCGCGCACCATGATATGGCGCCTGCGCGTGTGGCAGGCTTTTTAGGTCGAACGCAGCGATGTTCTGCACCTTGCTTGCGCGTCCACGACGCTCCATCTGCGCCTCGACCGGTATTTTGGTTGCCGACTTGATGATCAGCAGCGCGTTGCCCTGATCGGCCTGCAGGCTTATTCCGAGCCAGCTTCCAAGCCTGGCCGTCGCAACGCACCAGCCTTCCGGCGTGTCAAAAATATCGTTCGCGTCCAGCCTGGAACCATTGTTCATGATTTGTACTATATTGGCTTCGCGGTCAATGATCAGAGTATGGCGTTCGTCAAATGCCCAACCGGTTGCGCGGCGCAACTTCTTGTCGAGTCTCACCGGAATATCGAGCGCCATGATCATATCGGCAAGATCGACACAGGTTCCACCGGGAACCTGGTAGCCCCGCACGCCATCGCCCAGTCGGTATTGGCCTAACCGAACGTCAAACAGCAGCGCATCGTCGGAATTGGCCGTCCACCGCGCCTGTGCATGCGCGCTCCCGGGCTGGCCAAGCCCAAACAGCGCAGCCGCGCCCGTAAGGACGCGGCCAAATAGAGTGGAAAGGCGCTTCATCGGTTTTCCGGACTGGCTCCAGCCCGACCTAGCGGATGACTGCGTCAAGCGAGGCAATCATGCCGCCGCCTGCGTCATTGTCTTCAAGATATTCGATCTTCACAGGCCCGGGCAAGCTGGTTGCAAGCGCTTCGGGAATGGGCAAGGTCACTTCGCGCTGCGCCACTTCGGCATAGACTGCGATCCCGCGCACTTCGAAAACAGGTTTGCCTATCCCCGGCTTTGAGATGCGAATTCGGCCATAAACCGAGCGCGTTCCGCTGCGGGTAAGCGTGAAGGACAGCACAGGGCCATTTTTGTCACGCGCAATCCTTGGATTCGCGATAGCCGCTGTCGCGATGAGGCTACCCTGGCGGACGATGATCGGGATCGTCACCCCGTAAATCGGGGTCAGTGCGATTGACACGCCCTCCTTCGGGCCGGACGGGGGCGTTACGGGCTTCGCATCAGGAATCGCACGAAACAGCATATGGGCCCGATACTCGCCATCGGGCAGTCCCTGAGGCGCGCGAACCCCGATACGGATCGATTGTGGCTGATTTGGCGGGAGCACGACCTTGCGCGGCGCATAGCTGATCATGCCCAGCGTGATCGTATCATGCGAATCAGCTTTGGCCGGATCAATTTCTTCAAGCGATCCGTCGGGCAGCATCCGGCGCAGTTCGAGCGAGATCCGGTAGGTCGCGGGCTCGTTGCCGATATTGTTGAGGATGACTTCGGTACCACGTGATCCGTCAAGGATGACGCGCGTCGGAGCAACCAGAAGGTCGCCCGCAGCAGAGGCAGGCCCCGAAAAAAGTGCGGATAGCCCGGCGAACCAGGCAAGGGCGCGACGCCCCGGCAAAACGGCCATCAATCTGTCTCCAAGCCCAATGGTCCCCACGACCTGGTACCCGGCGATCATGCCCGGATTTGGTTTACATTCCGCTAACCACGCTCGCGGCGCAGGCAAAAAAAAGAGCCCGCCGACACGGTGACGCGTCGGCGGGCCCATTGGCCTTGGTCAGCAAGGCTTATTGGTAGTTGACGGTGGCTACGAAGGTGCCTGTATAGTCGCCGTCTTGCTGGTTTGCGGCGACTGCAAGAGTACCGCCGACCGAGAATGCGCCGGCGCTGGCCGCAAGCAGAATCGTTGCTGGGGGCGTGGTAAGCGAAGCTGTCATCGTTGTACCACCCGTTTCGGTCAGCGTTACCGAAGTGGGAACCGAAACCGTCACAACCTGGCCAGTTGTGCCAGCGATGGTAAAGCCAGCAGCCGTTGTCGCGCCCGTGCAAACAAGCACTGCGCCGCATGTGCGGCCGCCAGCTGTCGAAACGGCAACCGTCGAAGCCGAAGGCGCGGTTACGATTATACCGAACTGAAGGTCGGAAGTGTTGGTTACGCTAACCTGGCGCAGGATCTTGGCACGTGCCGTTGCGGTCGCGGTGGCGGCATTGGCTGCGGTCGCGCCGAGGCCGATGGCCGCCAGCGTGGTGGTGGCAACAATGGCCTTGAGCATCTGAATTTTCATCGAAATAGTCCCCTAAAGAAAATCGCGTTTCGGTCGTTCATGAATGGAAAAACATCCATTCCGGAATTCGTCGTACAGCCAGAGGGTTTCACAATTTGCTGCGTTGCATGGTTAACTGGAGGGTAACACAACACAAAAGCCTGGAACGGTTGGTTATTCGTAGTCAGCCGTTATCGGGATGCGGCCCCGGAAATCACCGGCCGCTTCATCGCGCACGGTCAGCCTGCCGCCAAAGGTGAAAACCAGCCGACCATCTTGACCGATCACGGGGTGCGGCGGCAGATCGCTGCGAATCTGGGTCACATCTGCGACCGCGCCCAGATTTGAGTTCAACAGGATCGAACTCGGCAAATCGACGGTAACGCGGGCGAAAGGTTCGCCAGTAATGGTGACCGTCCCGACAAGGGCAGGGCCGCCAAGCGAGATCAGCCCGATTAACTGTCGGCGACCTGTCCTTGCATCAATCGTGATGCTGCCTGCGCCGCGATCCGTGTGAACGGCCGTGCTGAAATCAAGCGTTGCATCGATTGCCATAGTCAACGGACGTTGTGGGGCTTTGGCTTTGGATGGTGCCGATTCGCAAAGTTGGCAAGCCTGCGCTGCCGCCGTCGTTCCCGACAACGAAAGTGCAAAAGCCAGCATGGCCGATATGAGCGTCCCCACGTTCATCATGCTGAATCTAATCTTAAACTTTCAATATGTTATTAACTGCTCCATGATTGAGGTCCGCGCAAACCCCCTCGCGGCAAAACGAAAGCCTGTAGTGTCTGCACCAATTGCCCGCATCAATGCCATCGGAACGGCAATACCCGACCATGACATCCACCAAGCCTTTATCGAGTGGGCCAGCCGACGGGTCGCCGATCCACGTGAGGCTGGCCTGTTTTCGCGCATGGCTGCGCGTTCGGGAATTGCGCATCGCTATTCAGTCCTGCCTATAGGTTCTGACGGCGGATCTCCTGTTGCACCGGGTGGATTTTATGCGGACGATATTCTCCCTCCCACCTCCGCACGCATGGCGCTTTATGGGGATCACGCGCCCAACCTTGCGCTGGATGCGATCCGAAAGTTGGAATCGCTTGGCGAAATCAGCCATCTTGTCGTCGCAAGCTGTACCGGATTTACGGCACCGGGGATTGACCAGGTCATTGCAGAACGATTGGGGCTTTCACCATCCGTCGAGCGGTTGCTTGTCGGCTTCATGGGCTGTTACGCTGCGATTTCGGCCCTGAGAACCGCGCGTCACATTGTCCGTTCGGATCCTCACGCACGTGTTCTGGTCGTCACTGTCGAATTGTCTTCGCTTCATCTCCAGCCTGAATCTGCAATCGAACCCTTGCTGGCGATGTTGCAGTTTGGCGATGGTGCTGCCGCTGCGCTTGTGACCTCCGAAGGCCCAGGACTGGCTATTGATGCGCCTTTTGCGGCGACCCTGCCCAATTCGGAGACCCTGATCCGCTGGAGTATCGGCGATCAGGGTTTTGCGATGCATCTGTCTGGAGAAGTGCCAGGTCGCATTTCAGAGGCGCTGCGCGATCCGGGGTTCCGACAGGTCTTGACCGGTGGCGTTGAACCACAGGAGATCGATGCCTGGGCGGTGCATGGCGGCGGGCGTTCGATCCTCGACGCCGTTGCGCATGCGCTCGGCCTGAACGACGCGTTGCTGGCGATCTCTCGCGGCGTGCTGCATGATTATGGCAATATGTCCTCGTCCACCCTGATGTTCGCGCTTGCCGGGTTCATGAATCTCAACCCTAAGCGCGGGGTAGCCCTCGCCTTTGGACCCGGCCTGGCCGCTGAAGGCTTTGGCTTTCATGGCGTCAGTTGAAATGTTGACCGCTCGCTCGCTCGCCGATGAAATGCTGGACGATCCCGCGCTCTCCTTTTCGACCTATTCTGCGGTACTCCACGAT
>JANLST010000142.1:0-3717 GCA_031362505.1 Sphingomonadales bacterium | reverse complement strand
CATCAGTGTGCAGATTGCCTGAGTGAAATTCTGTTCGGTGAGCGTGCTTAAAAGGCTGGCTAGCAAGGTCCGGCGTATACCCTTCCCTTCGAGATCACCTGCCGCATAGACCGCGACTTCCACACCGAACCGGTGCGTGGGCCCAGGACGAAACGGCTTGGCATAGGCATAGCCCAGGACAACCTTGCTTTGCGTTGCGACAATCCAGGGATAGGTGTCGCCCGCTACCTTGATGCGGGAGCGCATGTCCCTTGCCGATGGCGCCTTGGTTTCAAATGAGACGGCGTTGGTCACGACATAGGGAGCGTAGATCGCCGCAATCGCCTCTGCATCGTCAAGTTGGGCGGGTCTTAGATCAACCATGAAATAATCCTGTCGAGGAGTGAAAGGCTTGAAGTGGCACGCGGGACCCTTGCCGAGACGTTCGGCGGACACTCGAGGCAGCGAACCTGAATAGCAGGTCCGTCGAGCAGCGCCCTGGCATCCGTCAAGCCTGCGATGAGAAGCGCTTGTTGCTGGTGCATCGTGCGCGTGAACAAGTCAGCACGCACCGGCGCTTTCACGCCAAGGTCACTGCCTAACAGGCCCGCAAGGAAACCAGGTTCATTCTTCAGGTAGACGCGCGAGACATTGTCGGGAGAAATTTTCGCAAGTCGGGCCGCATCGGCAACAGCCTCATCGAGCGAGCCAAAGGCGTCGACCAGACCAAGCTGGCGTGCGGTTCCTCCGTCCCAGACGCGGCCCTGCGCAATTTCGCCGACCTTTTCCAGCGGAAGTTTGCGGGCTTTGGACACCAGAGCGAGGAACCGGGCGTAAATGTCATCGACGCCGGCCTGCAGCAGCGCATCCGTCGTCGCGTTGGTGCCACCGATTATATCCGGTTGTCCCGAAAGCGGGGTTGTTTTGACGCCGTCAGTGCTCACCCCATATTTCGCCAGCACATTTTCAAATGTCGGGAGAATCCCAAATACGCCTATCGAGCCGGTAATGGTCGAGGGTTCGGCAAAAACCTTGTCGGCCGATCCCGTGATCCAATAGCCGCCTGACGCAGCCACATTGCCCATGGACACGACAACCGGCAGGCCCTTGGCCCTGGCCTGTTCGATCGCAAGCCGGATCTTTTCTGCTGCAAGCGCAGAACCGCCGGGCGAATCAACACGCACGACGAGTGCCTTTAGGTCCTTCTCGGCAAGTGCCTTGAGGATGAGGTTCGAAATCGTGTCTCCGCCTGCCGTTCCAGGTGGCGCTTCGCCATCGACAATGTTGCCTGCCACTGTCACGATGCCAATTGGCTTGCCGCTATCCGACGCAGGGTGGGCCGCGACATATTCTTTCAGGGTGCTGAAACGGAAATTTCCGGCAGGGCCATCTTCATCGCTTCCCGCAATCGCAGCGACCCGCTTGCCAAAGGCGATGCGATCGCCGAGCCGGTCAACCAGGCCAGCCGAAAGCGCAGCCTTGGACAGGCTTCCCCCGGCGGCCTGCAGTCCAGCCACGGGATCGGCAACGAAGCCTGCAATCTGCGCGTTGGGGCGGGCCTTGGCGACATTGTCACGCCAATTGGTCCAAAGAGTCCCGGCAAGTGCCTCGTTTTCGGCCCGTGCCTCATTCGACTGTTCGGTACGTATATAGGGCTCGACGAAAGATTTGAACTTGCCGACTCGATAGACATGCACATTAACCCCGAGACGATCGATCAGTCCCTTATAATAGAGCCGCGATCCACCCGGTCCGGCAAAAGCCGCCGCGCCCATCGGGTCAAGCCAGACCTCATTCGCATGGGCGGCAAGCAGATAGGCATCGTCGGAATATCCCGTCGCAAAGGCCAGGATCGGCTTTTTGGCGGCCTTCACACGATCAAGCGCAGCTCCAACATTTTCGAGGGCAACCTGCCCACCGCCTGAAAAGCTGTCCAGATCCAGAACCACCGTCTTGATGTCGTCATCGGTTTCCGCGGCCTTGAGAGCCTGCAGGATCTCCGACAATTCATATTGCCTGTTGACGGGTGACTGACCGAATAGCAGATCGCGCGGATCGAGCACCTCGCGCTGTTCAACGATCGGGCCTTCAAGCGCAATCAGGAGCGCGCCGTCCTTTCCGTCGTTCGGGTTCGGCGTTGATGACAAAAGGGCATAAAGTCCCCCGAAAAATGCGAGCATCGCAAGAAGGACGAGAGCGTCCTTGATGCCGACCAGCAGCGCCCATGCGCCCTTTACCAATTTCATCCCTACGCCTTCACGCACAAGCCAAGTTTGAACGTGCGTTAGGCGAGGCGGCGTCAGGTGTAAACCGAGCGAAGCCCTACCAGCGGATCAGCCGTGGAACCAGCAGTCTGCCGATCAGCGCGCACAATGCAATTGCGCCGGCATACCAGAGCCCGACATAAAATACCGTTACGCTTTGACAATGCAGCCCATAGGCAAAGGCGCCGAAGCTACCCGACGCCAAGCCAACGAGCCAGCCGATCCGGTCAAGTGCAGTGGGGGCGCCCTGACGCAACCAAAGCGTAAGCGCAGCACCGATCATCAGTCCACCTCCTACGCTCACGGCAAGACATACGGGTCCATCAATCGCGAAAAGCACCTCTTTTGGGAAACCATCACCGGCGAACGACATCACGACACTCGTCAGCGGGAACAGGGCAGCAGCAGCCAGCGCCCAACGCCAGCCCGTACTGCTCTGACCCACTCCCGGGCGCGCAGAAGCGACGACTGAAGCAAGCGACGCAAAGCCCAACACCAGCAACATGCCCTCGCGCATCATCACCATCGGATGCGGTTTCCCAGCGACAATATCAGGTCGCAGCCCAAGCCACGCAGCCACGATCGCGGCCGCCACAGCAGCAGCAGCAAGTGTCAACAGCATTCCGCCACGGGGTTCTACCGGACGGACGGGCTGCAAGTCGGCGACAAGCGCTTCGATATCAATCTTCATCTCATTCGCTTTCAATCAGCGCAGACAGCTTCTTCAGTCCGCGGTGAATATTCACTTTTACAAGCGGCTCGGACTGTCCGCTGCGCAATGCAGCCTCAGCCACGGAATGACCGTCGATCTTCACGAGCCGGATGACATGCGCCTGTCGCTCCGGAATAAGGTCAAGCAATCGATCAAGGCTGATCCGGGCCGCAATCGACTCCTCTTCACTGTCGCCTATCAGGTCTTCGTGAAGCTCATCCTCTTTCGCGCGATAAATCCGGCGCAACTGATCAACCCAGCGATAACGCGCAATGGCCGCGAGCCATGGCAGGAATGGCCGCGATGCATCGTAACTTGCCCGTTTGGCATGAAGCGACGCAAGCGTATCCTGGACCAGGTCGTCAACCTGCGCTGGCACTATCCGTCCTGAATAATAGCGTAACAACCAATGTTGGCAGGCGACAAGGACCGAGCGATAGGCCATCGCGTCGCCCTGCTGGGCAAGCGCCATCAGCCGCTGCAGGCTAGCCTCATCCATCCTCATGTTCGCGCGTCTCGCATCATTCCTGTTCGCAGAAAAGGCCAAAAGGTTACCAATGGCAGGCTGGATCGGCGAAACAGCCGGGGAAAAAGTGCCGTCATCTTCTTGACGCATCCGGATCGCATACCCATATGCGCCATGTTGGCACTCGCATTGAGTGAGTGCTAATCCGCATTCAAACTGAAAGAGGGTAGTATCATGGGATTTCGTCCGTTGCACGATCGTGTGCTCGTTCGCCGCATTGAAGCCAGCGAAAAGAC
>JANLST010000140.1:0-10234 GCA_031362505.1 Sphingomonadales bacterium | reverse complement strand
GCCATACCCCGCTTCGGCGGCAATGGTTCGAACTTTGGCCGGTTCAAGTTCTACGGCCATATCAGCCCTATCAGGTCGGTCCGAAGGAATCGGCCGGACACTGGCTTGTGAAACCAGGCCGGAAGCAACAAGCGCGCGACGCAAATCATCAGCCTTGGTCTGATCGTAAATTTCTCCGGGTTTGAAACGCGCCATGCGTGCCACATGTTTGGCATCGAACGGAAGTTTGGGGCCGGACAGGATGATTTCGCCGAAATATCGCTTTCCGCCTGGATCGATTGCCATTTTAAGGGTTGCCTTGCGCGTATCATGATCGACCGTCACTTCGGGTTCGCCGAGCTTGGCGAAGGGATACCCCTCCTTTCGAATCTTTCGAAACAGTTCGGATTGGCCGAGTGTGATATTGTCGGCGTCGACCGCATCTTCGGCGTTGATCGCAAAAGCATCGCGCAATGTGCCTTGCTTTTCTCCTGTACTGTCAAGGCCGGTCACTTCGACACTTGAAAAGCGATAGAGTTGGCCAGGGGTCACGATGAGCTTGATCACAAGCTGCCCTACCTCACCGCCTTCAATGGCGGTTTCTATATCGGCATCATAGTAACCGTCGGCACGCAGAATTTCGTCCAGCAGGTTGGCATCTTCGCGCGCGCGGCGATCGATCTGTGCGACGTTGGCTGGTTTGCCTTCGCCTGCCTTGAGGGTCGAAGCGACGTTGAATCGTTCGACAATTGTTGACCTTCCTGTCGGATCCAACCCTTCGATACTGACTCGATAACGGCGTTCTCCGACAATTTGGGTTGATTGAACGACTACTTCAGCGGCTTCGTCGGGAGATCCGGGAACGACAGCATTGGCCGTCATATCGGGCCAATCTATTCCCAGATCGGGCAGCGCCGCCATTGGAGATTCGGGATCAAGTTCATTCGCTGGAGGATTGGCAGATTGAGCTTGGACGACCGTCGAATTAACGAGTGAAGCAACCAACAGGAATGCAAGGATTGTGGTGCTGAATAACAAACGTGCCAACATCCAATCGCGTCTAGCAATTGGCCCCTGCGGCTACCAGCGCTGAGTTAGTGTAAGGTGCCTGTGCCTCGTTCAACCGAAAGAGCAACAATCAGGCGCTCGACTTGGCGCCAATGGCAAAACAAGATTGTATTGCCACGATCCCGGCTCGTGTCGGCCCGAATCGCGGCCTCTGCATCGGCAAAGTTGCCGAATGCCTCCATCAGGGCAGTGGCGTCTTCGAGCGTTTTGCGGTTGGCAACGGGGGGCGTCATGGGGGCTCCAGTCTGGTAAGCCCCTGGCCCTAGGGTTCAATCGCTAAGATCGGACGAGAGGCATTGGTAAACCATCGATTGACCAAATAATTAGCTAATCTTGCGCCCCGCCCAGACGACGCGACCGATTATGGTGACGGAGTCAGGCTCGACATCCGACCATCCGGGATAGGCCGGGTTGTCACTGAGCACGGAAAGCCGTTGCGCAGGGCGCAAGGAAATCCGTTTGACCATCAAGGCGTCGTCCATCCGGATAACATAGATACCATCACGAAGACGGTCAGCCGCATCACCGCGATCGACCAGAATGTCATCGCCATCGCCGAGCGTAGGAACCATGGAATCGCCTGCGACCTGGATAATCGACAGGGCATCCGGACTTGCGGCAAGTTCGCGCAGCCATTTGCTCTCGAAGCCAACATGTCCCACGCGCACTTCAGCACCGGCATGCGCGCCAGGGCCTGCTGACGCGCCAAGCCTCAGGCGCGGAACCAATATTGTCGATACTTGCACCGTCGGCGGGGCGGGACCGCCCAATTCAACTTCATCGACACCGAAATAGGTCGCAAGCGTGCGTCGGTCATCCTCCTTCAGCTTCCTTGGCACACCGCGCCGCAGGAATTGCTGGAAATAGGCAGCGTTTCGACCGAGCAGGCGGGAGATCGACAGACAATCGTCCCCTCGCTCCTCCATCAGCGTCTGCAGATGAGTCCTGACGTCATCCATTTCCTATTTTCCTACGTTAGGATTTTTCCTTGCGCAATAGGAAATATCCTCTCAGATAGGATAAATCCTATCGTGATCGATTCGGAGATGAGAGAAGGAGGTTTGAATGGATGAGTTGGGCAAGATTGAACGATATCTGCGCAAGACCGGCAAAAAGCCGACGCGCTTTGGACGCGAAGCCGCCAATGATCCGCAATTGGTGTTTGATATAAGGCGGGGCCGGGCGATAGGCGCCCGACTGGCGGCGCGAATTGAAGCCTTTCTTGAGGCTGTCCAATGATCGCTGATGTTCATGGTGCGCTATGCTCGGCTCTTGTCCACCTGTTTCATCCGGCGCGTGCCGAAATTCGTTCATCGAGCCAACGACGTTGGTCAAGCGTGACATTCAGCGGCGCCCGGCATCGTTGCGAGCTCTGCATTTCAGGAGACGGAGCGAACGCGCTTGTTGATCACGCGACGGCTGCTGTGTTGGGCGAGGATTTTGCGTTCGAAGGCCATGTCGTTGCCGACATTGCCGTCATGGATCGCCGATCGCCAAGCCGAGACAGGGTTGAAATTGAATTCGAAGCGTTGACCGTCGAGGCGAACTAATGGTGCGCTGTCGACTCTCCAAGAATCTTGCGAAGCGCGGCCATGTCTCCCGGAAGGATCGGTGTGGGATTGTCTGTGCGGTGCTCGCGACGCTCGAGCGCGCTCTCGAGACGATCAAGGAGACCGGCAATCGATGTCTGATCGCCAGCGACTGCCGCCAATGTGAGAGTCTCGCTTGGGGATTGAAGAGGTGGCTCTTCGAACTGCTCAACGAGATCGAGGGCGGCTTCGTCCGAGAATTGTTCCAGCGGTTCAGGATCTTCGGCAATACTTGCGTCCGAGACAAGTTGGTCGCGGGCGTGTGCAATGGCTTCGTCGGACATGAACGGTGCACCAAGATCCGATTCGGCAAAAAGCGGACGCCGCCCCTGGGCATCTGGATGAAGGGGGCGTTCAAGGTGTTCACTGTCGCTTTCCATCCCGGCACCCTCGTGTTTTGCCCGGTTCGCTTTGACCAGTCGGCCCAGCATCGTGGGAACCAGCCAAAACAAGCAAGCCGTGCCGAGCGCTGCGACAATCGCCGCCATGATTTGCGCCTTGTCCCCCAGGGGTGGCGCGGCAGCGGCAACGATGTTTGGAAGCCCGGAGGCAACGACATTGCGTTCAAAGAGCCAGACAGGCGTTGCCAGCATCAGGATGCCCGCCACCATGCCGAAGAGCACAGCAGTGACTGGAACGAACGGGACCTTCTCCAGTGATCGGGCGAGCGATCTCAAACCTTTGGGCATCTAACGTCCTTCAAACCGGTTTCCCGGTCAATTTATGATAAACAGGACCATAACGTGAAATATTTGACGACCAGTTACGATCTCGTTCGACGAATGCGCGGGCTGAGTTCCGACGTTCGTCCCATTGATCCCTTATCGCAAACAGTCCGGCAATCGATTCTGCAAGGGCAACAGGGTCATCAGGTGGAAACAAGGTACCCGTCACCCCATCCTCAATCAATTCCCGATGCCCCCCGACATCCGAGGCCGCAACCAGACGCCTTTGCGCCATTGCTTCCAACGGTTTCAATGGCGTCACAAGGTCGGTCAGTCGCATCTTTTTTCGCGGATAAACCAACACGTCGATCAAGCTGTAGTAGCGATCGACATCCTCGTGCGGAACGCGGCCGACGAAATGGATCCGCTCTGCGGCGCGCGACAATTTTGCTTGCTCCTTGAGTGCCGCTTCCATCGGCCCGCCGCCGACAAGCAGCAACCGCAGTTCGGGTTGGGCTGTAATCATCGCAGGCATTGCTGCGATCAGATCATCAATGCCTTCGTAATGATAGAAACTGCCAATGAACCCGATTGTCGGTGCGTCGCCCAGGCCAAGCCTTTTGGCGAGCGCTGTGTCACGTGGAGGTGGATCTCCGAACAGGCCGAGATCAACGCCATTCGGAGAAACAAGGATCTTCTCGGGTGAAACTCCACGGGCGACGAGGTCCGCCTTGAGGCCTTCGCAGATCACAGCGACCGCATCGGCGCGACTCACCGCGTATGTTTCGATCTCCGTAATTAGGCGGTTGCGGATCGAACCTTCGCGCGCGGTGCCATTGCCGACCGCCGCATCCTCCCAAAAAGCGCGTATTTCATACATCAGCGGCAGCTTGCGGCGGTGCGCGACCCGCAGGCCGGCGAGCGCAGTCAGGACGGGCGAATGGGCATGGAGGAGATCGGGTTTCCATGCTTCAACCAACGCATCGACGCGTTTCTCCAGAGCCCCAATTTCGCGCCATTCGCCAAGAGGACTTTTCGCCGGTTTGTGATCTTCCGCACGGTAAAAGGTCAGGCCGTCGACCGTTTCGACCGGCGGACCTTCGGCATAATGGCGCGCTCCTGTCACACCCGCAACATCCCAGCCACTCTCGATTTGCGCCTTCATGATCGCCCGTGTGCGGAACGTGTATCCGCTGTGCAGCGGCAGGCTATGGTCAAGAATATGAAGGATACGCAAAGCGCTCGGGCCCCTGTTACGGCGATGACTAACGCGCTAATGCCATCCTTTACCTTAACGCCGCGTCAACCGAAAAGGGTCTAGGGCAAGAAGCGATGATCGACAATTTCTCGCTCGCGCTGACGCACGGCCTGATGCTGCTTGTCGCATGGCGGCTGGTCTTCCGCGCCGATCTTGACAGCGAGACTGCACCTGAGCCTGACCCAGAGCCGCAGGGCTGGGGCAAGAAGCCGCCCCGCGATGCATGATCTTGCGCTCATCGGATTTTTACTGGCGTTGATGGGGATCGGCGTTCGCCGGCCGTTCGTTTTCGTGCTGGGCTACGTCTATATTGACAATGTATCGCCGCAGAGGCTGAGCTATTACCTGCTGAATTCCGTCCCTATTTCCCTGATCTTCGTGGCCCTTGCGGTCGGCGCCTGGGCGCTGGTTGATGATAAACGAGACAGCCGCTTCGGACCGAGACAGGCCCTTCTTTTGCTGCTGCTCATCTATTGCGGCATTACCACGACCCAGGCTGATTTTCCCTTGGATGCAGCCAATAAATGGTCGTGGGTCTGGAAGGCGCTGGCCTTTGCGATTTTCCTCCCGCTGACATTGAGGACTCGTTTGCGCTTTGAATCATTGGGACTGTTCATGGTGCTGTCGGCGGCCACGATCATCATCGTCGGCGGTATCAAGACGATCGTTTCCGGCGGAGGCTATGGCTCGCTGAACCTGATGGTGACGAACAATACCGGCCTCTATGAATCCAGCATCATCTCAACTGTGGCCATCGCGATTATCCCGCTAATCTTCTATCTGAGGAAGCACGGTACGGTCTTTCCGACCGATTGGCGGGTCAACCTGTTTGCTTTTGCCCTGGTTTTTGCATGTGCGTTAATCCCGGTAGGAACGGAGGCGCGCACCGGCCTGATCTGTATTGGCGTCCTGCTGGTCCTCGCGCTGCGCTTCACCAAGCGACGTTTCCTGTATGTGGGCCTCTTGGCCTCGGCGGCGCTGATCGCACTTCCGCTCCTGCCGTCGAGCTTTACGAACCGTATGGATACAATCAAATCGTACAAGTCTGACCAGTCCGCTTCGACACGGCTCGCGGTTTGGGCATGGACTTGGGATTACGCGAAAGATCACCCCTTCGGCGGCGGCTTCGACGCTTATCGACAGAACAAACTGCGTATGGAACTCCAGGAAACGACGGAGGACGGAAGCACCCGGAATATCGAAACGATCGTGACGACTGATGCTGCGCGGGCTTATCACAGTTCCTATTTCGAAATGCTCGGCGAACAAGGCTTTCCCGGCCTGATCATGTGGATCCTGATCCACGGTCTTGGCGTGTTTCGGATGGAGGTTCTTTATCGTCGCTATCGCAATCGGGCACCCGCGAATGACCAGTGGATCGGGGCGCTGGCGAGTGCGCTGCAGCAGGCCCATATCATCTATCTCGTCGGAGCATTGTTCGTCGGCATCGCGTTCCAACCCTTTGTCTATATGCTTGTGGGCATGCAGATTGGCCTTGATACTTATGCCAAGCGCCGCGCCACCGAGGCCGCATGGCGACCCTTGCGAGAATTGCAGGCGACCGCAACATAGACATAAGTTGCGCCTGCGTTTAGCCAGCGAGTATGGCCCTGACTCCCTCGACTGATATCGACTTCAACGTGCTCTCGAACAGCGCATTCATCTGGATCGCGGATCATACCAGGATGATTATCTTGGCCGCGCTGGTCAGCGTGGTGATTGTCATCCTGCTTTATGGGCTGCGTCTCATTGGCAAGCGGCTCAGCCGCGAACCCAACCCGTGGCGAAGCGTCATCGGAAGGGCGCTGGCTTCGATGAAGCTCTGGTTCATGGTTCCGCTGGCTGCTGAACTCGTCGCGACCTACGCCCATGCACCTGTGGATGTGGCCAATACGATCGGCTTCGTTTTCATCATTACCGCGACGTTCCAAGGAGCATTGTTTCTTCGTGAGCTGATCCTGGGCACTGTCGAAGTGCGGGCGGCGGATTCGGAGGCGCATGACGGTCTGGTGAATGCGCTGGGTCTTGTCCGGCTGTTTGTGAATGTCGTGTTGTTCGTGCTGGCATTCCTGCTCATCCTCGGCAATCTGGGCGTCAACGTTATCGGCCTTGTTGCCGGTCTGGGCATTGGCGGCATCGCGATAGGCCTCGCCGCGCAGGGCATTTTCCGAGATCTGTTCGCCGCACTTTCGATCCTTTTCGATGGGCCCTTCAGGGTTGGAGAAACGATCAAGTTCGGTGATGCGACCGGCAAGGTCGAGGCGATTGGCCTCAAGACCACCCGCGTCCGTTCGCTGGATGGTGAACAGATCATCATGTCCAATGACAAACTGCTCGACATGCAGATCCGCAACCTCAATGGCATTGCCGAACGCCGCGTCTTGCTGCGCCTGCCGCTACATTATGCGAACGATCCCGATCAGATTGCGGAACTGCCAGCAAAGCTGAAGGCGGTGGTGGAAGCCGTCAAGGACTGCCGGTTCGATCACGCAGTCCTGGCTGAATTCGCCGCCAATGCGATCATGCTTGAAATGGTGTTCCATGTAACGCGTGGTGCTGCTGAAGTCCGTGACAAGGCGCGTCACGATGTGATGCTTGCCACGATTCGCTGTTTGAAGCAGGCGGGGGTGGCCTTTTATTCCCCTGAATCCGACAAAGCCTAAACGTCTACATCGTCCAGTGACAGGAGCGAGGCATTGCCGCCGGCGCTTGTCGTGTCGGTGCTGGTTACGCGTTCGGCACAGAAGCGGTAAAGATAGTTGGGGCCACCGGCCTTGGGGCCGGTACCGGACAGTCCTTCGCCGCCAAACGGTTGGCTGCCAACAATCGCCCCGATCATCGAGCGGTTTACATAAAGATTGCCGACATGCGCCAGTGCTTCTGTCGTTTCGGCATTGCGTGCAATGCGGCTGTGCAGGCCCATCGTCAGCCCAAAGCCCTTGGCATTGATTGCCGCGATCGTCTCCTCAAGCCTGCCGGACTTCCATGTCGCGACATGGAGGATCGGGCCAAACCATTCCTGCGTCAGGTCGGCGATCGAGCCGAGCCGTATCACAGTTGGCGGCACAAAGTGGCCGTTGGAAGGCGCGGCAACGGTATGGATCCAGTCTGACGCGCAACTTTCGCGATGACTCATCAGGCGCGTATAGGCCGCATCGTCGATGACCGGCCCGACATCGGTCATGGGGTCTGACGGATCGCCTACGACGAGCGCATCCATCGCACCGGCCAGCATTTTCAGCGTATGTTCGGCGATTTCCTCCTGAAGCAAAAGCAACCGGAGCGCGGAACAGCGTTGCCCCGCCGAACCAAAGGCGGAAGTGACAACATCTTGCACGACCTGCTCGGCCAGCGCCGTAGAATCCACGATCATCGCATTGATCCCGCCAGTTTCCGCGATAAGCGGCACAATAGGGCGCGCGTCATCTTCGAGCAGCGAACGGGCAATCTTCCTGGCGGTCGCCGTCGACCCCGTAAAAGCAACGCCAACGATCCGCGGATCAGCGATCAGCGCAGCGCCAATATCTGGGCCGCCGGCCAGCAGGATCAATGCATCGGCAGGAATGCCAGCCTCATGTGCAAGTGCGACCGCGCGCGCCGCAATCAAAGGCGTTTGTAGGGCCGGCTTGGCCACGACTGTGTTACCAGTCACCAGCGCCGCCGCAATCTGCCCGAGAAAAATCGCGAGCGGAAAATTCCAAGGGGCTACGCAGGCCCAGACGCCGCGCCCTTCATACCGAAGGACATTGCGTTCACCCGTCGGCCCCGGAAGCTCAACGCGCACGAGGCCATCGCGCGCCTGTTGTGCATAATAGCGGCAGAAATCGACCGCTTCGCGCACTTCGCCCAAAGCATCGGATATTGTCTTTCTGGCCTCATTGACAGCTATCGACATCAGCTCAGCACGGTTTGCCTCAAGCAGATCGGCGAGACGGTCGAGGCACTGTGCGCGTGCGTCAAGTGGCGTAGATGACCATGCCGGGAATGCGGCAGCCGCCGCTTGCACCGCGTCTGCGGAACCGCGATGGGTTTGCTTGAACGCTGCTGTTTCCGCGAGAGGTGCGGCAGCGCGGAGGGATTGCACCGTTTCAAGGAGGATGGTCCGGTCCTGAAGATCAATGCCGCTGCTATTTTTTCGCATATAGCCGAACAGATCGGCAGGCAGAGGAATCGAGGGGTGCCGCGTTCCGCCAACGGCCTCTATCTTGGCGACGGGATCTGCCAGCAGCATCCTGTCATCAAGGTTCTCGTCCGCGAGCTGGTGCACAAAGCTCGAGTTCGCGCCATTCTCAAGCAATCGCCTAACGAGATAGGCCAGCAAGTCCCGATGCCCGCCGACAGGTGCATAGATGCGACAATGATGGCCTTGCTCGCGAACGAGCCGCTCATAAAGGCCGTCCCCCATGCCATGCAGTCGCTGGAACTCGAAATCGCGAGCGTCGCCGGCCCATTCGAGGACGGTCGCAACGGACAATGCGTTATGTGTTGCAAAGGCGGGGTAGATGTTCTTTGCGTCAAGCATGTCCCTCGCGCACGCGAGCCATGAAACGTCGGTTGCTGCCTTGCGCGTGAAAAGGGGATAGTCAGAAAGCCCGGCTTCCTGCGTCCGCTTTATCTCACTGTCCCAATAGGCGCCCTTGACCAGTCGCGCGGCGATCCGGCGCCCGGTCGCGGCACCCAGTTCATCGGCCCAGCGAACCACTGCGCTCGCACGCTTGGCGTACGCCTGGATCGCCATGCCAAGCCCGTCCCAACCTTTCAGAGAGGGCAGGTGCGCGACATGGCTTATGATTCCGAGACTCATTTCCAGACGCTCCGATTCCTCGGCGTCAACCGTCAGCGCGATACCGCGTCTCGCGGCGGCTTCGCACAAAGTCTCGAGCAAGGCCGAAAGCATGGGCACGCATTTGTCCCAATGTGCGACTTCGTAACGGGGATGGAGCGCGGAAAGCTTGACCGAAATTGAATGTCCGGCACCCGTCGCCTCGATGGCTGCGAGATAGGATGCGAAGTAGCGTTCGCCGTCTGCAAAGGTACGTGCCGCTTCGCCCAGCATGTCAAAGCTCGCTGTGAACCCCTTGTGCTCGGGTCGCGCCATTCGTTCGGTCGCCTCGGCAATGGTGCGACCCATGACGAAGATCTCGCCCATCATCCGCATCGCAGCGCCGACGGCCTGTCGGACGAACGGTTCGCCAGCACGGGCGATAAGGCGCCGAAGCGCTCCGGCGTCATCCTTTTCGCTGACCAGCGCGCGGCCGATCACCAGACCCCAGGTCGCAGAATTGACGAGCGTCGAATGCGATTTTCCGGAATGTGCGCGCCAGTCTGCGTCGCCCAGTTTGTCCGCAATCAGTGCATCGGCCGTTTCAGGATCGGGCACCCGGAGAAACGCTTCTGCAAGTGACAGCAGCGCAACGCCCTCATGCGTGTTCAGCCGATATTCCTGGAGGAACTGGTTGACCCAGCCAGACCCCTGCGCCGCACGCAGATCGCCGATCAGTTGGGAGGCACGATTGACGATTCGCACCCTTTCCTCAGGCGTTGATCCGGCACGGGCGAGGATCGGCTTGAGCACTTCTGGCTCGGGTGCGCGATAGAGTTGACGCATGACGGACGTTGCGGAATCCATGACCTTTGACTCTTGCCTCGTTGGGGCCGTATTTCGGCGGCGTGAT
>JANLST010000115.1:0-1632 GCA_031362505.1 Sphingomonadales bacterium | reverse complement strand
TCCCCGCATCTGTTCTATTCCGGTAACGACGCGAAGGGTGACTGGTTTCAGCTTTTCCAGATCGGCTTTGGCGGCATCCCGGGGCGGCCGCTAGGCGATGGGCCGGACGGCCACTCGCTCTGGCCGGGCTTCACAAATGTGCCCAACGAGTTCCTCGAGCGCTATTTCCCTTTGATGATCGAGCGCTATGAAACCGAACCCGATAGCGGGGGTGCCGGTCTTCATCGCGGGGGCAATGGAATCCACATGACTTACCGATTCCTGAGCGCGGGCACGATCTCTATCCATGATGATCGGTGGTTCGTGCCCCCCTGGGGCGTCAATGGTGGCCAGCCCGGCAAACGTGCGAGAAAGATTCTCGAACGGGCCGATGGAACCAGCACCATTGTTGGTAACAAGGTCGAGGATGTGCATGTGGAACATGGCGATCAGCTCCACTTCATCACTTGGGGAGGCGGTGGGTGGGGCGATCCGCTCGAACGCGAAGCGGTTCTTGTAGGCACGGAGATCAGTCAGGGGCTGGTCACCGAAGAAGGCGCGCGGGTCTACGGCGTTGTCGCCTCGGCCGAGGGTTTGGTTGACACCGCAGCGACAAACGCGCTGCGATCATCAATTCGCGCTTCGCGTCCTCCACTTTCGCTATTTGACTATGGACCGGGGATCGACGCCTTGCGGGAGACCTGTGAGGCGGAAACCGGTTTGCCAGCGCCTGTCCAGCCGGTTTGGGCGATGGCAGAGGCGGCAGAATAGCATGGTCGAGAACAACGGCGCCCTTAACGATATCCGCGTGATCGAGCTTGGCCAATTGCTCGCGGGGCCATTTTGCGGACAGCTGCTCGGGGACATGGGGGCTGAAATCATCAAGGTCGAACCGCCGGGATCGGGTGATCCGATGCGGCTTTGGGGAGAAGGGCCTGAAAAGGTCAACTGGGAGGTTATTGCACGCAACAAGAAGTCGGTTTCTGCCAATCTGCGTATTTCCGAAGGGCAGGAGTTGGTCCGAAAGCTCGTCGTGCATGCCGACGTCTTGATCGAGAATTTCAAACCCGGGACCCTCGAAAAATGGGGCCTGGGCCCTGACACACTGCATGCAATCAATCCCAGGCTGATCATTGCGCGAATGTCGGGCTATGGCCAGACAGGGCCATATTCCGATCGCGCAGGCTATGGCGGGATTGGTGAAGCCATGGGCGGTTGGCGCTACATCGTTGGCGAGCCAGACAGACCGCCAAGTCGGATGGGTATCTCGATCGGAGATTCTTTGACGGCAACCTATGGCTGCATGGGCGTGCTCGCTGCACTCCACGTTCGCGAACGCACTGGCAAGGGACAGGTTGTCGATACTGCGCTCTACGAGGCGGTGTTGCAGGTCATGGAAAGTGTGATTCCGGAATATGACCGGATGGGCATTATTCGTGAACGCTCCGGATCGTTTCTCAAGGGGATTGCACCGTCCAACGTTTATGTGTGCAGCGACGGCGAGTTCATGATCGGTGGAAATGGCGACGCAATTTTTGCGCGATTGGCGCAAGCTATGGGCCAGCCTGAACTTGCGACTGATCCGCGCTATGCCACCCATATCGCGCGTGGCAAAAACCAGATCGAGCTAGATCAGATGATCAATGAATGGAC
>JANLST010000113.1:0-10936 GCA_031362505.1 Sphingomonadales bacterium | reverse complement strand
TAGAAGATGGTGCAACTTGTCAAAACAGGCGGCTGCCGAGCGGGACATCGCGATCAGGCGAAAACAGCACAACGTGTCCACGCTCATCAGGAAAACCGAGCGTAAGAACTTCGGACATCATCTTTCCAATTTGGCGCGGTGGAAAATTGACGACGGCCGCAACGAGCCTGCCCGGCAGGTCAGCTTCTGTGTAGTTTTCGGTTATCTGGGCACTGGATTTTCGAACGCCAATAACGTCACCAAAATCAATTTCCAACTTGAACGCCGGTTTTCTGGCCTCTGGAAATGGCTCGGCTTTGACAATGCGCCCGATGCGAATGTCTACGGCAAGAAATTCGTCAAAACCGATCGACGGTCCGGCGGGTGCGCGGGGATCGTGGTCAATATGCATGAAAGCCTTAGGCCATAATCGAGGCGTCGATTCAAGCCAACGCGGCCAATGCCCATTCGGCCGCTTCCCGCACCACGTCGGACCCGTCATTCCGCAGCTTTTCCAGCGGGGTTTTGAGACTTGCATCTCCACTGTTTCCTGCCGCGATCGCGGCGTTGCGGATCATTCGGTCGCGCCCGATGCGCTTGATCGGGGAGCCGGAGAACATCTCCCGGAATGCCCGATCGTCGAGCGCAAGCAGGTCTGCAATCGAAGGGGCGGCCAGTTCCGCGCGGGGGGTAAAGGCGATGTTGGCGGCAGCGCTTTCGGCGAACTTGTTCCAGGGGCAGACGGCCAGACAATCGTCGCAGCCATAGATGCGATTGCCGATGGCCCGGCGAAATTCGAGCGGGATGGGTCCCTTGTGCTCGATTGTGAGATAGGAAATGCATCGTCGCGCGTCGAGTTGGTATGGTGCGGGAAAGGCATTGGTCGGGCAGGCTGCCTGACAGGCGGTGCATGTGCCGCACTGGTCAGCATGGGGTGTATCCGGTTCAATCTCGAGCGTTGTGAAAATGCTTCCCAAAAACAGCCAGCTGCCATGTTCTGCGCTGACCATATTGGTGTGCTTGCCCTGCCAGCCAAGCCCGGCTGCGCTCGCGAGGGGCTTTTCCATGACTGGCGCGGTGTCGACAAACACTTTCACACCGGCCCCGGTTTGGGCGACGAGCCAGCGGGCGAGGGCCTTGAGCGCCTTTTTGACCGTGTCGTGGTAATCCTTGCCTTGGGCATAAACCGATATCCGTCCGCGCGACCGCGCCTCGGCCAGCGCCAGCGGGTCGGTCGTTGGCGCATAACTCATGCCAAGGGCGATGACGCTTCGAGCCTCGGGCCAAAGCGCCTCTGGGCTGGCGCGCTGTGCTGCGCGCGCGGCCATCCACTCCATCTCTCCGGCCGCGCCGCTTTCGAGCCATTCGTCAAGCGGTGCCGCGAAATCCATGTCAGCGGATGTCACCCCGAACGCAACGAAGCCCAATCGTCGGGCTTCGGCCTTTAACGCGATTTTCAGGGACTGCTTGTCAGAGAACATCTGTGCACGCTACCACGTGGGCTGGATTTGTGGAGGTTTGAATTGTCGATCGCAGATGATCATCCTGTCTGGGCGTCGGGGCTGATCAAGAGTTTTGGCAAATCTCGGGCTGTGAAGGGCGTTAGCCTCAGCGTGCCCAGAGGCTCGATTTACGGCGTCCTTGGCCCCAATGGCGCGGGCAAGACGACCACCTTGCGAATGCTCCTCGGGATAATCGACCCTGACGAGGGCGAGCGAAGGTTGCTCGGCGACGCCAATCCGCGCCACGTGAGCCACCGAGTGGGCTATTTGCCAGAAGAGCGTGGGCTTTATCCGTCAATGAAGGCGCGCGAGGCGATCGCCTTCATGGGCGCGCTTAGGGGGATGGACTGGGCAGAAGGGCGTAAACGCGCGGATGAGGCACTGGAATCTGCAGGTCTCGGCCATGTTGCGCATGGGAAGATCAGACGGCTCTCCAAGGGCATGGCGCAACTGGTGCAGCTTCTGGGTTCATTGATTCACAAGCCAGACCTGATTGTTCTTGATGAACCCTTTTCAGGGCTCGATCCGGTCAATCAGGAGCTACTCGAAAGGCTGATCCTTGCAGAACGCGACCGTGGGGCAACGATTCTCTTTTCAACTCATGTGATGGGTCATGCCCAGCGGATCTGCGACCGGCTGTCAATTATCGCCGGCGGCAAGGTGCGTTTCGAAGGGACAGTTGACGAGGCGCGCTCGACGCTTCCAATGAAGGCGCATTACGTTCCCTGTTCGGGCGGAGTGGAAGTGCGCAAGCTGCTTCCCGTGGATGCAGAACTGGGCGGAAATGGCTGGCATTTCACCGTGCCGGAAGGTGGGGCGGAACGATTGGTGGTCGAGTTGGTCAAGGCGGGCCATGGCATTGCCGGACTCTCGATCGAACGGCCTGGCCTGCATGATGCCTTTGTCCGCATCGTCAATGCCGTGAAGGCCGAAGAGGCGGAGATCGCGGCATGAGGCAGGTTATCCGGTACGGGCTTGTGATCGCCCGTCGCGACTTCATGGCTGTGGTCGCGACGCCCACGTTCCTGCTGTTCCTGCTGACGCCATTCCTGATGCTGGGGATCAGTATCGCCAGTGGCTTTGGCGGGGCCTATCTTGCCAAGGGAACAGATGATTCACGCGTCATGATCGTGATCGCATCAGCACCCGATGCCGGGCGAATAGCAGCAGAAGACAGTGCCGTCCGCAAACGGCTCTATGGACATGACGGTGGTCCACCGCCGATTCGGATCGTTGCGCCTCAATCGGACATTGAAGCGCAGCAGTCAAAACTCCTCGGTGGAAAGGACGCAGAGGTCGTGGCGATTCTGCACGGGACGCTTGAACGCCCGATCATCGTGCACCGCTCCGATGCGGCGCGAGACGCACGGTTTCTCTCGCTTGTTGCAGAAGAAGTATTGCGAACCGCGCGTCTCGGTCAGAAACCGGATCAGACACTCAGCAAGCCTGATATTCGCGAAATCCATCGAAATGAGCCGACCAAGGCCCGGCAGCAAAGTACTGGCAGTGGCGCGGTCGTGATCATGTTCATGCTCACAATCATGCTTGCAAGTCAGGCGGTGGGGACGCTGGCGGAGGAAAAGTCGAACAAGGTCATCGAAATCCTTGCAGCATCGGTGCCACTTGAGTCGGTCTTTTTTGGCAAGCTGATTGGCTTGTTCGGCATCGCGCTGGTCTTCGTCGCCTTTTGGGGGACGTTGGCAGCGGTGGGGCTGAGTGTCGTGCCGGCCAGCGCAGGCCTTTCCAGCTTTGTACCGGTTATTGGCATGCCTCTCTTCGTCATCTTTGCCGGTTGTTATTTCGCGATGGCCTTCATGTTGCTGGGTGCAATCTTCCTTGGGGTTGGGGCGCAGGCATCGACAATGCGCGAGATCCAGATGCTTTCACTTCCGATCACGCTTTTCCAGCTGATCATGTTCGGGGTTTCGATGGCCGCCGCCGGAAGCCCAGGATCCGGCGTTGCGCGATTCGCACAGATTTTTCCGTTCAGCTCTCCCTTCGCGATGGCGGCGCGTGGAGCGACCGATCCTGCAATCTGGCCGCATCTCGTTGCCCTGGTCTGGCAGCTGTTCTGGGTTGCCATCACGATCGCCGTGGGCGCACATTTCTTTCGTTACGGTGTGCTCAAATCAGGAGTGGGCCCGTTCACTGCATTGGGCCGTTTGCTCAGGAAGCGAATGACAGCCGTGGCAAAGTCCATTGACAAGAATGTAAATAGTGGCAAAGTGCAACTGATTCCATAGTGGAACGAGAGGAGCATTTCCGTGGCAACGGCATTCAAGAATGACGACACCGTAACCGATCCGCTCGATGTCACACGGGTTGAGCTTTACACTACCGATACGTGGCAGGCCCCGTTCAGAGAGCTCCGCGAGAAGCATCCGATCTATCGCTGCGAAAATTCGCAATTTGGGCCGTATTGGTCGATTTCGACCTACAAACCGATCGTGCATATCGAAGCGCTTCCCAAAATCTTCTCCTCATCATGGGAAGTGGGCGGTATCACCGTGGCCGGCGATGGCATCGAGCATATGAAATCTCATGAGATCCCGATGCCGATGTTCATCGCCATGGATCCGCCCAAGCATCAGGAACAGCGCCGCACGGTGGCGCCCGCTTTCACACCGTCGGAAATCGGGCGGATGCGTGATGACTCGCTCAGGCGGACCGGCGAGCTCCTCGACAGCCTGCCGATCGGCAAGCCGTTCGACTGGGTCGATCAGGTATCGATGGAACTGACAACACAGATGTTGGCGATCTTTTTCGATTTCCCGTGGGAGGACCGTCGCAACCTCACCCGATGGTCGGATGTCCTCGGGGATATTGAAGGTTTCCATGATGATGAGCGCCGCAAATTCCGGTTGGAGACCGCCTTTGAAATGGGCGCGGCCTTCAAACAGCTCTGGGATAAGAAAGCCCAGAATCCTGGCCAGCACGACCTGATCTCGATGATGCTTCAGTCCGATGCGATGAAGCACATGGATGAAGGCGAATTCATGGGAAACCTGATCCTGCTCATCGTCGGCGGCAATGATACAACGCGCAATTCAATGTCGGCCTATGCCTATGGGCTGAGCCAGTTTCCCGAAGAACGGGCCAAGCTGGAGAATAACTATTCGCCCGAGCTTGCCGTAAACGCGATGCACGAAATCCTGCGTTGGCAGACGCCGCTTGCGCATATGCGGCGCACCGCGCTTGAGGACTATGAACTAGATGGTCACTTGATCCGCAAGCGCGACAAGGTCGCACTCTGGTATCTTTCGGCAAATCGCGACGAAACGATCTTTGACGATCCCGACAGGATTATCGTGGATCGCGAAAACGCCCGTCGGCACCTCGCCTTTGGTTATGGCATCCACCGCTGTGTGGGTGCGCGCGCTGCAGAAATGCAACTGACCGCATTGATTGCGGAAATGTCCAAGCGTCGATTGCGGGTCAACGTCGTCGAAGAGCCTGATCGTGTTCCGGCCTGCTTTGTCCACGGCTATCGCAAGATGATGGTTGAACTCGAACGCTATTGAGGCGTTTCGGGGGATAGCCAACCGGCCAGCGGGACGCTAACGCGCCTCGCCATGACCAATGGACTTTTGCCAGAAGGATTGCGAGACCGGTTGCCGCCCGAAGCGGAGGCCGCAGCGTCGATCCTGCGTGCCGTGCTCGATTGTGTGGCGACGCATGGCTATGCCCGCGTTGCTCCGCCGCTTGCCGAGTTCGAGGAGGAATTGGCCGGACGTCTCAAATCGGCGCGCTCGAAGGACTTGTTGCGCTTTGTCGATCCCGTCTCGCAGCGGACATTGGCGCTGCGGCCAGATATCACGGCCCAGATTGGACGCATTGCGACCACGCGCATGGCATCGGACGCCCGGCCACTGAGGCTCTGCTATGGCGGGCTCGTACTCAAGCTCAAGGCGACCCAGTTGCGGCCGGAGCGAGAACTGACACAGGCCGGAGCAGAGCTGGTGGGATCCGACTCCGTTGCTGCGGCGATCGAAGTCATAGGCGTAGCAATTGAGGCGCTGATGGCGTCAGGCGTCAGGAATGTCACGCTTGACCTGACCCTGCCTGATCTGGTTGATGCCCTGGCAGCGGGGCCTTTACCTTTGGCGGCCGGCAGGATTGATAGCGTAAAGACGGCTCTCGATGCCAAGGACGCCGGTGCGCTTTCGGCTACCGATGCTGCCGCATACCTGCCGCTTATCGCCGCAGCCGGGCCCGTCGAAATGGCGATCGCCCAATTGCGCGGACTCGGGCTAGGCGAGACACTCGAGGGCCGATTGACGGCACTCGAGGCCATTGTTGCCGCGCTCGGGGATCGTGTCCGCATCACACTGGACCCGACCGAACGCCATGGTTTTGAATACCAAAGCTGGATCGGCTTTTCTCTCTTTTGCGAGGGACTGGCGGGAGAAGCCGGGCGCGGGGGGAGTTACACGATCCTTCATGCGGATGGCCGCGAGGAGCCTGCGATTGGGTTTTCGCTCTATCTCGACCCGCTGGTCGACCTGGGGCTGATGCAGACCAAGGCGCGGCGCATATTCATTCCGCTCGACGCGCCTGCGGGTGTTGCGGCAGCGCTGCGGCAAAAGGGATGGGTCACGGTCTCGGCCATAGGCGCGGGATGCGACCCAATCGTGCTCGGGTGTACGCATCAACTGACGGACGGTGGGCCCGAAGCGCTATAGGGCTCGCTTGATAAAGGCATCGACCAAGACCGTCGCCGCATCGCCTTCGATACCGAGATCGCGGTTGAGTTTCAAATGACTGGTGTTGCTGACCGGGACAGCCTTTGCCGTGTCTCCCGCGCGGTCCAGTGCCGCCGCAAGAGTTTCGGATTGGGAACGCGAATCCTCACGGCTATCGTCGAAAAGGATCAACCAGCGTGCGACGTTGGGGGCCCCGGCATAGGTGAGCGGGGACAGCCGCATTTGTGTCGCGCGGTCGGTAGTGAAGGCGTCGCGATACATCTTGCCGAACATAGGCCCTGCATTGGCCATTTGGCGCGGCACATCATAGCCCGCGCCATCGAGCAGAATCGTGCCGCGGATCGAGGCCATCGGTACACCAGCCGACGCCAGATAGCGTGGATCCGTTGACACCAAAGCAGCCAGATGGGCCCCTGCGCTATGGCCGCTCAAGATGATACGGTCGGGATCAAAGCCCAACGAATCTGCCCTGGCGCGCAGATAGGCGAGCGCAGCGGCGATATCTGCGGCTTGCCCGGCAGGATCGGCCTCGGGGACCAGTCGATAGTTAAATGAAGCAAAGGCATAGCCCAGGCGGTTGTAATGGCTGGCCTTGTTCTTCGTTCCCGATGCCTTGTCGCCGATCGACCAGCCACCGCCATGAATGAAGACAATGAGCGCAGGTCGCCCGCCCGATGGAGCCGGATAATAGTCGAGGGCCTGTTTTTCCGCCCTGCCATATTGATATGGCGTGCCACCGGAGGCCACGGTGTCTCGTTCGCTCCGCATGTCCATCAGGCCTTGAAGACAGGGCCTGGACAAAGACTGGTATTGGTCTCGCAGGCACGAGCGGATCGCATTGCGGTCGCGCGTCATCCCGCAAAGCTTGACGATTTCCATGCGGCACGAGCGATCAAGCTGCGCGGGGAGGCGCGTCGCAATGCCGATGCTGGCCAGAGTCAGGCTCGCAATGAGAAGTTTCTTCATGGTTGACCCCTTGATTTACGCATACTGGTAGACGTTGTGTCCATTTACCAATACGGGCACGCCTGCGATTCCCTTCGAACTTGGAGCATAAAAGTGGCAAATGTCACCGTCATTGGCGCGCAATGGGGCGATGAAGGCAAGGGCAAGATTGTCGATTGGCTCGCCGAGCGCGCCGATGTCGTCGTCCGCTTTCAGGGTGGTCACAATGCAGGGCACACGCTCGTCGTCGGCAACCAGACCTACAAGCTCTCGCTGCTCCCGTCCGGAATTGTCCGCGGCACGCTGTCGGTCATTGGCAATGGCGTGGTGCTTGATCCATGGCATTTCCGTGAGGAGGTTGCGAAACTGACGGGGCAGGGCGTCACGATCACGCCGGACAACCTGCAGATTGCGGACAATTGTCCGCTGATTCTGCCATTCCACCGCGATCTTGATGGCCTGCGCGAAGATGCGAGCGAGTTCAAGATCGGGACGACCCGTCGCGGAATTGGCCCGGCCTATGAAGACAAGGTCGGCAGGCGGGCGATCCGGGTGTGCGACCTTGCCCATCTTGATGATCTCGATCCGCAGATTGACCGGCTGTGCGCGCATCATGATGCATTGCGCGCCGGATTCGATCAGCCGCCGATTGATCGCGCGCGGCTAAAGGCCGATCTGGCCGAGATCGCGCCCCACATCCTGCCCTATGCCAAACCGGTCTGGCATTCGCTTGGCGAAGCGCGGCGGGCGGGCAAGCGCATCCTGTTCGAAGGCGCGCAGGGCATGCTGCTCGATGTCGATCACGGCACCTATCCGTTCGTGACCTCGTCAAACACGGTTGCGGGCACGGCGTCCAGCGGATCAGGGATCGGCCCTGGTGGCATTGGTTTCGTGCTGGGGATCGTGAAGGCCTATACGACCCGCGTCGGTTCGGGCCCGTTTCCAACCGAACAGGACAATGAGATTGGCGAATTCCTTGGCACGCGCGGGCATGAATTTGGCGTCGTGACGGGGCGCAAGCGGCGCTGCGGCTGGTTCGATGCCGTGCTGGTGCGCCAGTCGGCGGCAATTTCGGGCATCACCGGGATTGCGCTGACCAAGATTGATATTCTGGACGGGCTGGACGAGATCAAGATCTGCGTCGGCTATCTGCTCGACGGGGTGCATTATGATTATCTTCCCCCGCATGCCGCCGATCAGGCGCGGGTCGAGCCGATCTATGAGACCATCCCCGGCTGGAACGAAACAACCGCCGGCGCCCGCAGCTTTGGCGCACTCCCTGCGCCGGCGATCAAATATATCCGCCGCATCGAGGAACTGATCCAGTGCCCGGTGACGCTGGTTTCAACTTCGCCACAGCGGGATGACACGATCCTCGTCCGCGATCCGTTCGAGGATTGATGCAGGGCAGGTGGGACGCCCAACCGGACGTCCTCTGCTGAACTACCCCCGCTTCGCGCGCCATTCGGCTCGCATCTTTTCATGTGCGGCCTTGCGTTCGTCCGGCGAAATTGTGCCGTCCTTGTTGGCGTCGGCCTTTTCGAAATGCGCCATCGGCAGGGCGATGGCTTCGGCGAGCGAGACGCGCCCGTCCCTGTTTGCATCTGCCCGTTCGAACATCCGGTCGCCGCCGTGCATCATCATCATGCCCATACCGGGGTGATGGCCCGCGCCATGCTCTTTCATTCCGCCCATCGCCATCGGTTCGGCGTGGTGCGCATCGAACTCGGCACGGCTGATCGATCCGTCTGCGTTGGCGTCCATCTCCTTGAAATGACGATCACGCATCTCGGCAGTCATTTTCTCGCGCGCGCCAGCGGCCTCTGCCTTGTCGATAAAGCCATCGCCATTGGCATCGACCTTGGCGAAATGCTCCTTGACCATGGATTCGATCGCGCTGCGTGTGATGGGTCCAGCCATTCCATGATGCATTTCATGCGCGCCTACAGCCAGCGCCGGGATGGCAATCGCGACGCCACAAACGGTGGCTAGCAACAATTTCGTGTTCATGTTTGTGCTCCTGATATCATCCCTTGCTCGATAGGTTGCTCCTGCCAAGCTTTCCCGGAGATGAATGGCGCGGCAGCCTAACGCGGATATTTGTCATCCATATAAGCAAGCGAAGCCCGAACCAGTTCGTCCAGTGCGCGCGCGTCCACGTCCGAGAGGGTTTTGATATAGAGACATCCGCTGCCAGTCTTGAACTTACCGAGTTGCGCCATGATGTCCGCGTGTGTCGGGAAGCCACCATTGATATAAACCACGGTCTTGCCCTTGCGCGGCGAGAAAGCGAGGCGGGGCATATCGCCCTCTCGCCCGCTTTCATATTGATAGTGATACCGCCCAAAACCAATAATGGCTGGCCCCCACATCTTTGGCGGCAAGCCCGAAACGCGTTCCATCATTGCCACGATGAACCCGGCATCGGCGCGCTGGCCTTCGTCGGGGACGGCATCGATGAAGGCAGCCACGCTGGCGTCGGTTTCCTGAGTCTTGTTTTCCGCCATCCGACTCGCCTCCGCACGGTTGAATTGCGGACAATTAGCGCATAGGCGCACTCGCTCACCAGCCTTTGAAATTGGGGTGCCATGACCGACACAATCAAACGCGTTGTCCTCGCCTATTCGGGCGGACTCGATACCAGCGTCATCCTGAAATGGCTGCAGCAAACCTACAATTGCGAGGTCGTGACCTTCACCGCCGATCTGGGTCAGGGCGAGGAAATCGAACCGGCGCGGCAAAAGGCGCGGGCCGCCGGCGTGAAGGAAGAGCATATCTTCATCGAGGATGTGCGCGAGGAATTCACCCGTGATTTCGTCTTCCCGATGATGCGCGCCAATGCGCTTTATGAGGGGCTGTATCTGCTGGGCACGTCGATTGCCCGGCCGCTGATCGCCAAGCGCCAGATCGAGATTGCAAAGCTGGTCGGGGCCGATGCCGACAGCCATGGCGCAACCGGCAAGGGCAATGATCAGGTGCGCTTCGAACTGGGCTATTATGCCTTGAACCCCGACATCAAGGTCATCGCTCCGTGGCGCGAATGGGATTTGACGAGCCGGACCGCGCTCATCGAATTTGCCGAGAAGCACCAGATTTCCGTGCCCAAGGACAAGCGGGGAGAGAGCCCGTTTTCTACCGATGCGAACCTGTTGCACACCTCGTCCGAAGGCAAGGTGCTAGAGGATCCGTGGGAAGAAGTGCCCGACTATGTCTATTCACGCACCAACAATCCCGAAGACGCGCCCGACACGCCCGAGATCATCACCATGGATTTCGAGCGCGGCGATGCGGTCGCGATCAATGGCGAGGGCATGTCTCCTGCGACTCTGCTCGCCAAGCTCAACGACTATGGCCGGACGCACGGTATCGGGCGGCTTGATCTCGTCGAGAACCGCTTTGTCGGCATGAAATCGCGCGGCATGTACGAAACGCCGGGCGGCACGATCCTTCATTTGGCGCACCGTGGGATCGAACAGATCACGCTCGATCGTGGCGCCGCGCATCTGAAGGACGAACTCGCCCCGCGTTATGCCGAGTTGATCTATAACGGCTTCTGGTTCTCGCCTGAACGTGAGATGCTGCAGGCCGCTATCGATCATTCGCAAACGCATGTCTCGGGCACCGTCCGATTGAAGCTCTACAAGGGCAGCGTGAGCGTAATCGGCCGCAAATCGCCTAATTCGCTCTACTCGGAAAAGATCGTGACGTTCGAGGACGACGCGGGGGCTTATGATCAGCGCGATGCGGCCGGCTTCATCAAGCTCAATGCGCTACGGCTTCGCTTGCTGGGGCGGCGCGGGCTGGGGT
>JANLST010000090.1:0-8444 GCA_031362505.1 Sphingomonadales bacterium | reverse complement strand
ATGCGGAGATAACGACCGTCGAGTTCTGCGGGGATTGAACCGGTAACGACAAGATCGGTCACTGTTCGCTCTTCGCTCATGGGAGAATGGATGCCCAACAGGAAGGGGTTGGGGGCATCTTCCTTCATCCGGTCGCGGTTGAACTCGGCGACTTTCATGACGCCCTTGGAAACAGTTTTGCGGATCAGGGTTTCGACGACGCTGGCCATTGCTTTAACTCCTTGGTTGAATTGTCATTTGATCAATGTGTGAATCTGCCAGTCGATCAGGCAGAGCGCAGAAGTTGCGAGTAAAAGAAGGCCGCCCATGTGCAGGCGGCGCAAGGCGATCAGGTTAGCGGCCCCGGAAATTGCAAACAGGGCTGCCGCCACAAAGGTCAATATTGGCAGGCCGCCGACCAGCCGAGAATAATAGACTGCGATACCCAATACCGCCCAGACGATTGAAGGAAGGTGCCAGACCGCACGGACAATCGCCTGGGTAGCGCGCGGTCGCAAAATGCCAGTCTGGGTCTCGGCGTAGAGGGGCCCCAATATCCGGCGTTCACCGATCATCGAGTGCAGGATTCCGATCGTGCTTCCCAGTATTGCTACGCTGGCGGCTGCGAACATGGACATCAAGACATCCTTGAAAAGCGAATCGGTAATGTTTACGGTGACAACATGAGCGAAAATGATAACAGTGTCAACATCGATAATAGCACCGGGCGATACCATCATGGAGACCTGCGGGCGGCACTGATTGCCGAAGGCCTTAGGCTACTGAAATCGAGCGACGTTGAACATATGAGCCTTCGAGAAATCGCCCGCAATGTTGGAGTCAGCCCGACAGCCGTTTATCGTCATTTTCCAGACAAGAATGCGCTTCTTGGAGCCCTTGCGGCGGCCGGACGAGAGCGACTAGCCGATCAGCAATTGGACGCGCAGAGCCATGCGGGCGGTGGCATTGAAGGATTTGATGCGACAGGACGCGCCTATGTGCGCTTCGCACTGGCAAACCCTGCATTGTTTCGATTGATGATGTCCAGCGCCAGGGAAGGAAGCGATTCCGGCAACGAGAAGATGACCGGCCTCGGCCTTCTTCGACGGAATATAGCAATGCTGGCAGGTCCGGATACGAATGAGAATGTTCAACGTGCGCGCGCAATCCAATCCTGGGCAACTGTCCATGGGCTGGCGATGTTGATGCTCGATGGTCAGGTGCCGCATGACGAGTTGTTGATCGAACAAGTGGTCAATTCGCGCGCCTTGCATGAGGATGGCTGATCAGGGTTCACACTCTGCGCTGGCAATGGCATAGTCTGGCGATGACTGGGGGAATCGAAGCAGTAGGAGATGTCGTAACGGGCGGGCTAATCGCACGCGCCGTTGAACCTCAAGCCGGTAAATCAGAGACCGAGACCGGAGGTAATTGCCTGAACTGTGGCATGGCACTCATTGGAAATCACTGTCACAATTGCGGACAATCCGCTCGGGTTCACCGCACCCTCATGGCTTTTTGGCATGATTTTACACACTCGATCCTGCACTTCGAAGGCAAAATCTGGCGAACCTTGCCTTTGCTGTTTTTCAAGCCGGGTCAGTTGACGCGTCGCTATGTCCATGGCGAACGCGCCCGGTTCGTTTCGCCCCTTGCGTTGTTTCTCTTCTCCATTTTCCTTATGTTTGGAACCTTCAACTGGGTTGGCATGCCGTTCCCGAGCGGCCAGTCGAATCACGACACGATCGCCATGGGCCAGACGCAATTGAAGGGCGAACTCGCCAAGGCAAAGGACAGGGAGGCCAAGCTCGAAAAATCAGGCGCATCGAAGAGCCAAATCGAGGCCGTTCACAAGGATGTGGAGGGGCTCGAAATCGGTCTTAAAGTGGCCAATGGCATCGAGGCCAATGATCTGAGCTTGAACGATGCCGATTTCGATATTGGCATTCCGAGCCTCAACACGGCTTTCAAGCGAGCGATCAAGAATCCTGCCCTGCTCGGCTACAAGATGCAATCAAACGCCTACAAATTCAGTTGGGCCCTCATTCCAATTTCGGTCCCTTTTGTCTGCCTGCTTTTCATCTTTCGTCGCCAATTCAGGCCCTATGACCATGCGATATTTGTTACCTATTCGCTGTGCTTCATGAGCCTGTTGCTCGTTGTGCTTTCTCTGTTTGCAAGAATTGGTCCGCTTCAGGGTTTTCGTGGGCTAATCATCGCGTTGGGTCCACCTGTTCACATGTTCATCCAACTGCGGGGTGCCTATCAGATCAGCATTTTCTCGGCAGCCTGGCGCACTGTCGCACTGCTTTTGATGGCGTTTGTTGTTCTTATCGTGTTTGGCGTCTTGTTGGTAATGCTCGGCGTAACAGGCTAAACCGCCGCCCGGTCGAGGATGCGTAGCCTGATCTGCCTGTTTCGGAGCAGCGGCGCGACGATCGCCGCCATCCGGCTCTGGCGCTCGGTAACGAGTGCGCGGTTGAAGAAAGTATTGGCGACGACGTCAGCAATCTGAAGTCCGGGCAGGACATGGCTCAATTCCAGACTGGCCAGCCCCAACGGCGCAACAAGCCTGCTGATGTCATCATTGATCATCCCCAGAGATTTCGCGTCATAGCGCCCGTCGTCGATGACAACGCCAAGGCAACCGCCACTTTCGGGGATCAAAGAGCCGATGACGTCGTTCAGTAACGCTGAATACACGTTGCGGTCATGATCGCCGCGATCCTCTCCCGGATCGGGCTGGACGGCGGAAATGGCAATGCCAACTGTGGCGCGCGCGCCCGCATCCTTGAACAGTTCGAAGAATAGCGCCCGTTCGGCCAGATCGATGCGGCTTCCCTTGAGCTCACTCTTGAGCCCGGTCACCGATCGAAACCGTGTGAGCATGGTTTCGGCTGCATCAGGTGCAATGCTCACTGCAGCCAAGGTCATGACGCCGCGGCCAACGCCCCCGGACTCATCACAATAGATATACAACGAACCCTGTCCCTAGTGTGCATTGCCGGAAAGTCGAGGCCCCCCGGCTATACACATTGGATCAGGCCCCCTGTGCCGCAGCTCCGCCAATTCCGGGCTTGCGGGTCTTGGGGATGGACGAACCACCTGCCTTCAACGCTTTGGGCTGATTGTGGTCAATCCCGCTGCGGTCGGGTGCAGTGCCCTCTTTCAGCAATCCATTGATTTCGTCGCCAGTCAGCGTTTCATATTCGAGCAGGGCTCCGGCAAGCTTGTGAAGTTGCCTGATGTGCTTTTTCAGCAACCGGGTAGCCTGCGTATAACCGCCTTCGACCAGCGCACGGATTTCGCTGTCGATCAGTTGTGCCGTCTCGTTGGACATGTTGTGCCGCTGCGTCTGCGAATAACCGAGGAAGGTTTCGCCCGCTTGTTCTTCGTATTGAAGCGGCCCCATCTTGTCCGACATTCCCCATTGCGTGACCATCGAGCGCGCCAGGCTGGTCGCCATCTGGATGTCGCCCGATGCGCCTGACGACACTTTTCCATGACCGAAAATCAGTTCTTCGGCTACGCGACCGCCCATGGCAATCGAGAGGTTGGCGTACATCTTGTCGCGATGATAGGAATAGCTGTCCCGTTCCGGCAAGCGAACAACCATCCCGAGTGCGCGACCGCGTGGAATGATCGTGGCTTTGTGAATCGGATCGGATGCCGGTTCATGGAACGCGACAAGGGCGTGACCAGCCTCATGATAGGCGGTCATCTTCTTTTCATCATCGGTCATCACGAGCGATTTCCACTCGGTGCCCATCATCACCTTGTCCTTGGCGGCTTCGAACTGCGCCATCGAGACAAGTCGCTTGCTGAGACGGGCGGCGAGCAGGGCTGCTTCGTTGACCAGGTTGGCAAGGTCGGCGCCGGTGAAGCCGGGCGTTCCACGCGCAATCGTTCGTGCATCGACATCAGGGGCCAGCGGGATCTTTTTCATATGCACCTGGAGAATCTTTTCGCGACCCTCAATGTCAGGATGCGGGACGATGATCTGACGGTCGAAACGGCCAGGGCGAAGCAGGGCGGGGTCGAGCACATCGGGCCGGTTGGTGGCGGCGATGATAATCGTGCCCTCATTCGCCTCAAAGCCATCCATTTCGACGAGCAACTGGTTCAGAGTCTGTTCGCGCTCATCGTTGCCATTGCCGAGGCCCGCACCGCGATGGCGGCCGACCGCGTCAATTTCGTCAATAAAGACAATGCAAGGTGCTGACTTCTTGGCTTGTTCAAACATGTCGCGCACGCGGCTTGCGCCGACACCCACGAACATTTCTACGAAATCGGAGCCTGAAATTGTGAAAAATTGCACATTGGCTTCGCCCGCAATCGCGCGAGCGAGCAACGTCTTGCCTGTGCCGGGCGAACCGACCAGCAGTGCGCCCTTCGGAATTTTCCCGCCGAGCTTCGAGAATTTGGATGGGTCCTTTAGGAAGTCAACGATTTCCTGCAGTTCTTCACGCGCTTCGTCGATACCTGCGACATCGTCAAAGGTTACGCGCCCTTGCTTTTCCGTGAGCATCTTGGCGCGCGACTTTCCGAAACCCATCGCACCAGAACCAGCACCCTTCTGCATCTGCCGCATGATGAAGAAACCGACACCAAGGATAAGGATAAAGGGCAGGGCGTTATAAAGCATGATCAGCCAGACACTGGGTGTCTCTTCCGGCTTGGCCGAAAAACGGACATTGTTGCGCGACAGGCGCTCGGTCAGCCCGGGATCATTAACCGCATAGACACGGAACGCATCACCATTGCTGAACTTACCGGAGATTACGTCTCCAGCCTGAACGATCTCCTTGACCGAACCTTCCTCAATCTTGGACAGGAATTCGGAATAGGCAATTCCGTCTGTCTTGGCATCGCGCGACTTTGTGTCGAATACCGACACGAATACGCCGATAAGAAGCAAAATGCCTGCCCAGATCAGCAAGCTCTTCATCATCGGGTTGATGCCCTGTGGTTCCTTGTCATCATTCATCGCGCAATTCCGCCTTTCGTGCCCCCTAAATAGGCGCAGATTAATGAATAACAATGCAACGAAGTGTTGAATCGATCAGTTTTTGCGTCTGGGCGGTGCAGGCGCGAATTCCCAAAAATCGGGCGATGCCCGGGCAACCAATGTGCCAATGCTCGATTTTCCCAGATTCCGTAGCGTTTCAGCCAGCCTTTGCAGGTCGGGGCCGTTGACCTTCCAGTCGCGGTCAAGCGTCTTCACACAGCGAATAAGCAAACGCCGCTGGAGTTCGACGGGCAGTGATTGAGGATCGTTCAGTAAAAGTGTCTCGCCTTCCAGCTGCACGCGTTCGGCAAACAGCCGATCCTCCATCCAGCCAAGCGCAGCATCTCCGTCTGCCTGAGCCACAGCACTCTGCGCCATTGCGACGGGATCCAGCCAGGAGCTCGATGCCATCGCCTTGCGGATACGGACACGATCATATTTTTCATCATCGTTTGAGGGGTCTTGAACCGGGCGGATGCCAGACTTGCGCACGACTTCAGCCAATTCACTGCGTCGCCAGTGGAGCAATGGGCGAACGATTCGACCGTTCACTGACCGCACGCCTGCGAGTCCGCCGATCCCTGCTCCCCGATTGAGGCGCATCAGCAAGGTCTCGGCCTGATCATCAGCGTGATGGGCAGTCAGGATAGCGTCAATTCGATTTTCGTTCGCCCAACTCTCGAGCAAAGCATAGCGCGCATGACGTGCGGCGGATTGCAACGATCCGGAGATGGGTATCGATGGCTCAAGAATTGTGTGAGGCAAGCCAAGCGACGCGCAAACGGTCCGCACAAACTCCGCTTCGCATTTGCTTTCAAGCCGCAGCTGATGATCGACCGTCGCGACGAACGTCCGATCCGGATAGGCTGCGTGGCAAACGAGCATGAGCGCCAGGCTGTCTGACCCACCTGAAACCGCAACGCCCAATCGGGCATCAACGTCAGGGATCAAACGTTCAAGGTCGTTTCGGAACCGTTGAACTGCTGCCTCAGGCAGCGCATTTGGCATCGGTCTTGCCCTTGGCGACCTTGGCCTTGAGATCCGTGCCTGCGTTGGAGGCATAGACGTCGTCGAATTCCTTGTAGACCTTGCACGCATCGGCAGGCTTTTTGAGCCGCGTGAGAGCGATGCCCAACCAGTACAGACTTTCCGACGCCCGCTCGCCTCGCGGCATCTTCTGATAATTGTCATAAAAGGCGACCGATGCCAGCGCAGGCTTGCCCTCATCGAGATAGGCGCGGCCAAGCAGGTTCTGCGCGTAGCTCGCCCGCTTGTGCGCAGGATATTTTGCGATGAATTCCTTTAGCTTCATCTGCGCTTCCGGATACAGTTTTGCGGTCCACAGGCGAAATGCATAGGTATAGGAATCCTCAGTCGCATCGCCAGTAGCCGGGATTTCGACGGCCTCGATGGCCGCCTTTCGACCTAGATCGACCTTGGTCGGGGATGCAGGCTTTGGTGTAGCACTCACAGGCTTGGCAATTGTTGGAGGCGGTTTGACAGTGACAGCTTCGACGTCCGGTCGGGCGTTGCCAGCTACGTCAGCCGCAACTACCGGTCCAGACCCTTCAAGAGCCTTGAGCCTTGCATCATAGACTTTGAGAGCTTCTTCCAACTTCTGGACACGATTGCCGTCCGTTTCCACTTGGCCAGTCAACGTTTGAAGTTGTGTCTCGAGCGCATCGACACGGGCATTCAGGTCTGTGATGGGTGAGGAAGCCGGGTTGCCCGCCGCAATGGCAGGGGCACCGTTACCCAATTCGGGCTCGATCGCGACGCCATTTGGAAACACCTTGCGCTGAACCGTTGTCATTTCCTTCTCGAGCTTGCCAACACGAAGGTTCAACGAATCGGACTGGGCTATAGCTGGTCCTGTGGCGGCGCTGGCAAGCAGTAGTGCAGCGAATGTGAGTCGACGCATCACGATTTCTCTTTCCTGACCTCAGACGGGGGCAAATGTAATTGTGGCGGAGCGCGATACAGCAATCAAGGCTGACCGACAGGTGATGCCGCAGAATTTTCCGGCGTCGGTGCAGGCGTTACGGGGGCCAGCGCAGGAGGTGGGACGTCTCTTGCAGCCGCAGGTTTTGAACTCGTGCCGGTAGAACGCGGTTTTGGCCGGGTTACCGCACTGGATTCAGTCTTGACCTGTGTTGATTCAGTCTTGGTCGATGCAGCCTGATCAACAATCGATGCAGGTCGTGCGACAATTGAATCGCGCTGCGCATCGACTGGCGGTCGCGCAAGAAGTGCGGCCGCGCTGATCCCGACATCCTTGACGGTGCGTTCGCCTGGACCAAGCGCCGGCACAGCCGAGCCATTGATCGTTACCGCAATCAACTCTGCCCGTCCGGTCCGGACTTGTGGATTGTCCGCATCCGGCGGCACCACGAACCGTTCACCCTTGGCCATTTCCTTTTCGAACAGAACCTTGTCTGCTGCGTCATAGATCCGAACCCAAACAGGCTCGATTGCAGTCAATGCCACCTCACCCTTTGTGTTGGGAGGGATCGAACCAGGCGCAACCGGCGCGACCGATGGTCGGGATATTTCGGCCGGGACAGACTGAACCGGCCCAACTTCGGGTCCGCTCAAAATCTGCGTGCGCCAGATACCGTAGCCCGTTGCAACCAAAAGAAAGGCCGCCGCCGCTGTCCAGGCCAGAGTTCGTGACGGAATGCGGGCGGGGTCTGCATCATCATAATCCTGAAGCTCGGTGCGATATCCGTGGGCATCCTGACCGAGTTCGATCCGCACCTGTCGCGAAAGTTCAGCTTCATTCTCTCCAACGGCGCGGGCGTAGGCTTTGACGAAACCGACACAATAAGTGGAGGATGGAAACGAAGAGTAATCGCCTGCCTCGATTGCCTGCAAATGGCGCAAGGGGATACGGGTGCGGCTTGCAACGTCTGAAAGATCCATTCCAGCACTTGTGCGCGCGGCGCGTAGCCTGTCTCCCGCCCGCTCCGGAAAGAGCGCTTTGTCGTCTTGTAGGGTGTCGACCACGATGTTTTTTATCTCCCGATCCGCCGTTTCGACTGATCGGAATCCTTTGTTTCAATGAACGATCATGGTGTCAACGACGGATTGACCAATGGCAGCCAGATCACGCTCCATAGACGACGTGCCGGTTATCGTATCAGACAAATTGGGAATCGACGCCCAAGCGTCGATGCGTTAGGCACCATTGTATGGTTGCCAGCCGCTATTCTCGAACTGCAATCTTGCTTCATTGGACAATCGCATTCGCGTTCGCCTTCCAACTGGCTCTTGGTTGGCTGCTTGAAGATATCCCAAAGGGGCCGGGCCTGTTTTCCGCCTATCAACTTCACAAGTCTGTCGGGATCACGATCCTGGTGCTGACCTTGGTTCGGCTGGCAATTCGGATTTTGCACCCTCGACCACCGATCATGGCGGATGGAATATGGGCTGAACATCTGGCGCGCGCGGTGCATTG
>JANLST010000083.1:0-5621 GCA_031362505.1 Sphingomonadales bacterium | reverse complement strand
TTTTGAAGTTACTCTGTTGCGCAGGAAGCGTTTCGAGAAACGCAAAAAGGCCTAAGAGAATCACATCAGATCCTCAGGCCTTCACCCACACAAGCATCGTTCAAGCGCTATGTAGTGTCTGATTTCCGCGGAATTGCAAGGAACCCCTACGCACCATTTCCGTCAGACGAGCGCGCCATTAGTCCGAGAATCGGATTGCGTCAACGGGTGTGGCCCTTTCCCGGGGAAATTACTTGCCCTGGCTCCGCCACCTCTTGACCACACGCCCGACGATTTCTTCTTCCCCTCCGGTCTGCTGCCAGAGCTCGGAAAAGAGCGGATCACTCGAGGCAGGGCGCTTGTTCTCTTCGAGATCGTCCATTGCCACGCGGATCGGGATCGAGACGCCTTCGCCGCAAATGATGCATTCGCGGTTGCGGAGGGCGGGGATTGTGTCGAGGAATCCGCGTGCGCCTTCGGGCATGGCCGCCTTCACAAAGGCCTGATCTCGGTCATTGTTGAGGCGCATCGCGATGATCGTGCCGCATTGCGACAGCACGCCTTCGGCCAAGTCGGATGGACGCTGCGTGATCAGGCCAAGCGAGACACCATATTTGCGGCCTTCCTTGGCAATCCGGCCGAGAATCTTGCCGACCGAACTCATATGCGCGTCGCGCTCCGCCGGAACATAGCGATGCGCTTCTTCGCAAACGAGGAGAATCGGGCGCTGCGGTTCGTTGCGCGACCAGATCGCATAGTCGAAGACCATCCGGCTGAGCACGGCGACCACCACCGAGGTAATGTCCGAAGGCACGCCCGACACGTCGATAATCGAAATCGGCTTGCCGTCGCCGGGCAGGCGGAAGATGCGGGCCAGGAAATCGGCCATCGTATCGGCGACCATCATCCCTGAGAACATGAAGGTATATCGCGGATCGGCCTTGATCTCGTCGATCTTGGTCTTGAGCCGCATATAGGGAGCGTTTTCGCCGGCCTTGTCGAGCTTGCCCAGTTCCGCCTGGATGATCGCGCCAAGATCCGAGAGCAAATAGGGGATCGGCGAATCGACCGTCAGCTTGGAAATGCCGTCGGCGGCGCGACTTTTCGAGCGCTCGGCCAGCAGGCATTTGGAGAGAATGTCGGCATCTTCCTGTCGTTCATTGCCCTGGGTCGTCAGGAACACTTCGCAATGCTCCTCGAAGTTCATCAACCAATAGGGCATGGCGAGGTTCGAAACGTCGAACAATGCGCCGTTGGTCTTGAACGCGGCAGAATATTCGCCGTGCGGATCGATCATCACGATATGACCCTGCGGCGCGAGTTCGCAGATCCGGTGCAGGATCAGCGCGGCCGATGTTGATTTGCCGGTGCCGGTCGAACCGAGCAGGGCAAAATGCTTGCCGAGCATGGCATCGACATAGAGCGCGCCGCGAATGTCGCTTGTCGGGTAGACGGTTCCGATTTCGATATGGGCCCGGTCATCTGCTGCATAAAGCTGGCGCATGTCGTCAGACGATGCCGGGAAAACCGGGGCATCGGGAAAGGGGTAGCGCGTGACGCCACGGCGGAAATTGTAAATCTTTCCGGTCAGACGCTCCTCATCGCCTTCGCCGAGAAAATCGATCATCGCAATGACCTTGCCTTCGACGTCGGGATGCTTGGCCAGTGTTCGGACATTGGCGACGAGCCAGGTCGAGCCGACCTTTACCTTGATCTGGCAGCCGACCTGCCCGGCACTGGCAAGACTTGGGTCAGTCTGGTTGGCAAGCGATTCGATCGCTGCGGCATCGAGGATGATTCTGGACGCCGAACCTGAAATGTCCAGCACGGCGCCAATCTGCGTGTCTACGCCGCGCGACGAACGCGGGGCGACTGTAGGGCCCAAATCAGAGCCCGGTTGAAAGACACTCGATGACGCCTGGAAATCCATGTATTCTATCCCCTGTACTGTGAGGAGATCCAATAGCAGCCGTTTGTTAAGAAAGGGCAAAGCGGCCGGTCGACACGTTCTTCGAGACGCTATCGCGAATCTTTTTGCACTATCACGCTCTTAAACTGTCACTTTGCACAGTAGGTTCGGTACATTGAAACGATAGTGTAAGTGCGCAGTATCGAGCGGCAGGTTCACGCTGAGATTGGGATCAAGGCGATGCGATTAATCGGTAAGACGGCATTGGTGACGGGGGGAGCTTCCGGTCTTGGCGAAGCGATTGCCCGCCGGTTTGTCGCAGAAGGCGCTCATGTCGTTGTCAGCGATATCGATGTATCCGGCGGAAACACTGTTGCAATGGACCTCGGATCGCCAGCCCGGTTTGTGCATCTTGACGTTTCGGTCGAGGCGAGTTGGCATGAGGCGCTTTCTTCGTGCGACCACCTCGATATTCTCGTGAACAACGCGGGCATCACGACGCAAGGATCGATCGAAGATGTGTCGCTTGAGCAATTCCGCCATGAATTCGATGTAGACGTCGTCGGCGTGTTTCTCGGATGCAAGCTCGCCATTCCCCTGATGAGGAGCGCGGGAGGATCGATCATCAACATGTCGTCCCTGTGCGGCGTCCGCGCACAGGACAATCTCGTCGCCTATAATGCAGCCAAGGCCGCCGTGACTCACCTGACAAAATCGGTTGCGTTGCACTGCGCCAAAAAGGGCTATGGCATAAGGTGCAATTCGATCCATCCCGGCGCTATCCATACCCCGATCCTTGAAAAGGTGATGGCGCAAGTCGAAGATGGGCAAGCGCTTTATGACGGGTGGGTTGCAAGCCACCCGATCGGACGGCTGGGTACGCCCGAAGAAATTGCCGCGATCGCAGTCTATCTGGCGTCAGATGAGGCCAGCTTTACCACGGGGGCCGAATTCCGGGTGGATGGCGGCAGTTCTATATGAATCGCATCTCCTTTGCCTCTGGTATCGTGCCGGAATGCGGTCCTTTGGAGACGATTCGCGCGGCAGCAGCGGGCGGATTCGACGCGACCGGACTGTGGATCGAGCCCGAAAACTGGACGACAGGTCTTACACGTGACGCAAAGGCGGCGCTTGGCGATACCGGCCTCGAGCTGCTTGATGTCGAAGTCATCTGGATCAAGCCGGATAGCGACATGGCGGCCCACAAGGCGTGCATCGACATCGGCGCGGATCTGGGCGCAAAAAATGTCCTGTGCGTTTCGTCGGATCCGGACATGGGCGCGACGGCAGCCCGGCTGGCCGAGTTATGCGCCCATGCCGAGGGCTCGGGAATGCGCGTGGCTCTCGAGTTCGGGATCTTTACCGAGGTCAAAAACTTGCGTGACGCTTTGGCGGTGCTTGATGCAGTTTCACACCCTCTCCGGGCACTCCTGATCGACCCAATCCATGTCGACCGATCAAACAGCAGCATCACCGAGATAGCGGCCATTCCTGAAACGCTTCTGCCCTATGCCCAATTCTGCGACGCGCCCGCAAAACGGCCCAACCCGGACGATTTTGATGCGGTCATTGTCGACGCGATAGACTTGCGCATGCAGTGCGGTGAGGGCGGCCTGCCCCTTGTTGAGCTTTACAACGCGATGCCAATCGGCATCCCGCTCAGCATCGAGTTGCGTTCCAAGGTTCTGCGCGACACCTATCCCGATCTTGCCGATCGAGCGAAAGTGGTGGCCGCGGCGACCCGCGCCTGGTTGGCAAGGCGGACCGCCTGAACCCGGCAACTCGTGCATCGTTGGGACCGTCCGACTGAATACGTCTCTGCAGATTCAAAGCCGCCGGAACGCCGCGCTGGCAAGCCAGCCAAGCGACAACGAAAGAGCAATAGCGCAAAGGCCATACCAAAAAGGCGATGAGTCAGCCGAAACAGCAACAAACCGCTCGAAACCGGATTTCCGGATGACAATGTCGCGTGTCGCAGCCGCCAGAATGCGCCCGTCTCGGATCAGGAAGGTTTCTGCGGTATAGTGCCCAATCGGCACCCGGGCTGGAATCGGCAGGCGGACCCGGTACAACACGCCTTTGGTGATCTCTACAGAACCTGGCTGATCGACAAACAGGTCATTCTTGCGCCTTTGGCTGACCAGCCCGTTTTCGAACCGTGCCTGTTTCTCCGGCGAACCGGCGTCTGCTGGGGAAAGCTGGATATTTCCCAGGCCGAGTTCGTAAATTGCAGCAGTGCGTTCATCGACGAGCTTTTCCAGCGGGCGCGAAGTGGCGACAGCATAAAAACCCGGCGCAGACTGAAAACGCGTGCTATCGGCATTGGCCCAGATTGTTCCGAGGAGTCGCTGCTTTTCGCGCACGAGAATGGGCTGACTTGGCCCCTTGAGCACAACGGCAATATCGGCATCGCGCTCCGGAAATCGACCATCGGGATAGAGGATCGCGCCAAACAGAAGGAGCTCGGCACCAGTGAAGCTGTAAACGATGTCCACATTGCGTTGCGAGACATCGGGCACAAGAATGGGTTCGCTCGCCGCAATCGCAAATGGCGCCATAAAAAGAAGGGTCAATGCCCGGATCATCCGAGAAATTCGATCGTGAAAAGTTCCGGCGGTCGGTAGGTGAGCCCAAGGAACATGCGGAACGCTACAAGCAAAACTATGACAGCAAGCGCCATGCGCAACTTTTGCGGCGGAAGCCGGACCGCGAGGCGGGCCCCCATTTGTGCCCCGAATACACCACCAATCAGGAGCAACCCAGCCAGCACAATATCGACCGCATGCGTCGTGAGCGAATGGACCATCGTTGTAAAGGCCGTGACGAGAATTATCTGGAGCAGCGACGTCCCTACAACAACCCGTGCCGACATGCCGAGCAGGTAAATCATTGCCGGCACCACGACAAACCCGCCACCGACGCCGAGCAAGACAGTCAAGATACCGGAAACGAAACCCAGCCCGAGCGGAGCCAGCGGCGAGATATAGATTCTCGATTTGTAAAAGCGCCAACGAAACGGAAGGTTCGCGACCAGAGGGTGATGGTGAACCTTTCGGACCTGCGCAGACTCGCCAGAGCGCTCGGCCTTGATATCGCGCCAGGCATCGCGCGCCATCATCCAGCCGATCGAACCGAGCATTGCAACATAGAGGATGTTGATTGCGGTATCGATCTGCCCAAGGCCACGCAATGCTTCGAACAACCATGCGCCTGCCAACGCGCCAACGACGCCGCCAGCCGCGAGCAACAACCCCATTGGCAGATCGACTCCGCCCCGTTCCCAATGCGCAAGCACGCCAGAAACACTCGCACCCGTCACTTGTGTTGCCGCTGATGCAGCAGCAACGGTCGGGGGAATGCCGTAGAAAATGAGCAACGGAGTCGTAAGAAAACCTCCGCCGACACCGAACATGCCAGACAACACGCCAACCATCCCGCCAAGCAGGATCATCGTCAGAATGTTGACCGACATATTGGCTATGGGAAGATAGATCTGCATCGGGCTGACAACACTCTAACGCCGTGCAGCCGCCGGGCCAAGCAGGCATTGGGAAAAGCGATTGCCTATAAGAGTCGATGATCGACAATCGCAGGGTTCGCTATCGCCTCTTTGAACCGGATACGGCTGTGAATGGCGGATCCATGATCGGCCGTCTTGCTCGTCTGGCCAATGTTCCCTAATCGTTCAGAATAATGAACACCCCCGAGCAGATCATTGACCCGCCCTATCTGA